>NZ_JBIVAX010000007.1:0-258691 GCF_044745805.1 Kitasatospora sp. NPDC086801 | reverse complement strand
CGCCACAACGCCACCGCGTCCGCCCGGAACTCCGGGGTGTACTTCCGCCCTGCCATATGAACCATCTTCCCGGACCATCAAGATCCGCCATCAGAGTGTCCACATCACAGGGGTCACCTCAGACGCGCCGGGTGGGGGTGAGGAGGACGCGGGGGACGGTGAGGTGTTCGAAATCGGCGGTCAGGCGCAGGCCGTGGCGCATGTTGGCGGCCTCCCGGCGGAAGTCGCTCTCGTCCTGCATGGCGTCGAAGAGCACGCCGAGCATCGCGGGCACGTCGATGACGGTGGTGAAGCGGGGTGCGGCACGGGCGACCAGGCGTGCTGCCTTGCGCAGGACGGCCATGTCCTGGGCCATGACCTGGGCGACGCCGGGGCGCTGGATCTTCACCGCGGCCGCCGTGCCGTCGGCCAGGTCGGCGCGGTAGACCTGGGCCAGGGACGCTGCGCCGAGCGGTGTCCTGGTGTCGATGTCGCGGAACAGGCGCGGCCAGCGGGGGCCGAACTCGGCGGCCAGGACGGGTTCGAAGACGTCGAAGGGGAGTGGGGTGACCTGGTCGTGGAGCAGGCGCAGTTCTTCGATCATCGCCTCGGGCACGAAGTCGGACCGGGTGGAGAGGATCTGCCCGACCTTGATGTAGAACGGGCCCAGCGACTGCAGCGCTTCCCGCACCGCCCGCGCCCGTCCGCCGTCCTCGTCCCCGACGTCCGGGCCGCCTCCGCCGCCTCTGCCGCCTCTGCCGCCTCTGCCGCTTTTGCGCCCGGGGCGCCGTAGTTCGTCGGCGAGCAGGCGCCCCAGGACCCCCGAGACGTAGAGCGCGCGAGCGGACACACAGCCTCCAGAGACAGGGTGGGCGCCCTACCCGCCGATACCGGGAACAGCGCGTCGAGCAAGGAGAGAGCCGCGTTGCCCAGGCTTCCCCCTGACTGCCCGGTGCCGTTTCGTCCGTCTCTTGTCCGGTGTCCTACGTGGTCCGGCCGGTGGGGAGGCCGCCGCGGACGGCGGCGGACAGCAGTTCCACTGCGCCCGCTGTCGGCGCGGGTACGAGTGTGGCGAGGAGTGCCTCGACGAGGACCTGGTAGGTGCACTCGCCGCCGTTGCTGTCCCGGGCCCGGAACCGGAGCCCGCTGCGTACGTCGTCTGCCAACTCGGCCAGGGAGACCGGCCGGTAGGTGAGCGCGTCCACTAGCAGCCCGTGCTCCGCCCGGACCAGGTGGCGTTCCACATCCGCGCCCGTCGGTGGGCCGGACACACCGGCACTGTGGTCTCTGTTGTGGTTCTCCGGGTCAGTCACGTGCCGGCGAAGCCTTGGACAGGTGGGCGAGCTCTTCCCGCAGGGCGGCCAGTTCCGCCCGCAGGCCCGCCAGCTCCGCCCCTTCGTCTCTCTCGCCCCCGCCGCCCGCAGGGCGACGAGGGGTGTCACCGGAAGGCTTGCCCTCGGTGTTCCCCTCCAGCAGGTCGATGATGGCGTCACGGAGGTTGCACTCCAGCTCCGCCGCACGCTCGATGAGCTCGTCGGCGATCTCCTTGGCGTCGTCGACGATGGTGCGCAGGGAGCGGATGATGCCGCGTCGCGGCCGGGACTCACTCATGAGGGGGTGTCCTCACTGCTGGGGTGCGAGCACGCGAGAAGGCCTGATCGCCCGCGATCCTCCGGGCCGGTGGCCGAAGGTTCGGACGGAAGGCGTTCAGTTCTCTGAGTGCACGCCAGGACGCACGTCGGTGGCAACCCCGCGTGCGGGGGGCTCGGGAGGCAACGAGTTCTGGCCGCCGATGCCGAGAGCGCCGTGCACGCGCCCGCTGCCCCGGTCGCGGCCGTTTCCCGCCGCCCCGGCGCCCGCGGGAAGTCCGTGGGATCGGGGGGTACCGCGAAGACGGCGAACGGTGCCGTCGGGCCGGCTGTGCGGCGGTGCGATGAGAGGGCCGCACGCCGGGCCCGGTGGGCCCCGTCGGCCCCAAAAGCCTTCCCAGCCAAGGCGGTTCGGGTAGGGCTGACCCCATCGGGGGGCCAGGTGGCCACCGACCTGTGGTGCGACGGGTGTAGGCGTGGGGGCCGGGACGAGGGCGCGAGCCGGAGCCGGCCGTGCTCCGATGTCCGGGCCGCACGCCGTACCGGGACAGCCGTGGATCTGTTGGCATAGAGACCATCGCGCTGAACGCTTACGAAAGAGGCCGGCAGGGACCCGTCGTGCCCGGCCCGACAGTCGTCGAGCCGAACCGGTGCCGCGGTTCCGGGTTGATCGCCGTAGCCGGTCCCAGGTGGCACGGGCCACACCGTACCGACGGCTGGTCCGGCGACGGCGCCGGGGAAAGGCCCGCACGGCCGGCGCAGCACCGGACGGCGTCCTCGCAATCCCCTGGCCGTCCGACCTCGACCCTCAGGACGTCCATGGGCTCAGGCCCGACCCGTCACCACCCGCCCGATCCTGATGCACTGCCATTCGAAGGCGAGGCCCGGTGTCCGACGAACCCCGTGACTGCGAACGCATCCTGACCCAGAGTGCGAACACCGTCAGGCCGCTGATCCGCTCCCAGGTCAACCGCCTGCCCGCGCACATCCGGCACCTCGCCGGTCTGCACTTCGGCTGGTGGACCGACGACCGCGTCCACGTCGACCACCAGGGCGACGGCAAGGCCCTGCGCCCGGCCCTCACGCTCCTGGCCTGCCGGGCCGTCGGCGGCGACCCGGCTGCGGCCCGTCCCGCCGCGGTGTCCGTGGAACTCGTCCACAACGCCAGCCTGTTGCACGACGACATCATCGACCACGATCGTATGCGTCGCCACCGCCCCGCCCTGTGGGCGGCCAAGGGGTTTCCGGCGGCCATCCTCGCCGGCGACGCCCTGTTCTTCGCCGCCGTCCAGGCCCTCGCCGAAGCCCCCCGCGCCGAGTTGACGGTCCCCGTCCTCCTGGAAAGCGTCCAGTTGCTGATCGAGGGCGAGTACCTCGACATCCTCCTGGAGACCGGTACCGACGTCAGCGAGGACCGGGCGCTCGCGGTGGCGGCCGGCAAGACCGGCGAACTCCTCGCCGCCGCCTGCGCGCTGGGCGCCATCGCCGGTGGCGCCGACGCGCAGCGCGCCGCCCACCTGCGGGCCTTCGGCCGGCACCTGGGCATCGCCTTCCAGTGCATCGACGACCTGCTCGGCATCTGGGGCGACGAACAGGCCACCGGCAAACCCGCGTTGTCCGACCTGCGCCGGCGCAAGATCTCCCTGCCGGTGGCCGCCGCCATGGCCGGACACACCCCGCAGGCCGAGACCCTGCGTGCCCTCTACCGCAGGAACACCCCACCCAACGACGAGGAATGCCGCCACGCGGCCAAACTGATCGAACAGAGCGGCGCCAGGGACTGGACCCTGTACCGCGCCCGACGCCACAGCGCCGACGCCCACGAGCACCTCGCCCTGGCCCGGCCCGCGCCCGCGGCGGTCGCCGAACTCACCGCACTCGCCGAGATGATCACCAACCGCGACCGCTGACACGCGAACTCCCACCCGCCGGCCCCCTGAACCCCCTCGGGCCGGCCTCTCACCACCGCCACCGTCCGCACGTTCCACAGCAAAGGGGTACCCGTGACCGGGACATCCGCGCACAGTTCCGCCGCGGCGTTCGGGCTGCCGCCGCTCTACTGCCCGCTGGCACCGTCCTCGCACCCGGAAGCCGACGTGATCGACAAGCGGGCGGCACAGTGGATGAACCACTGCCCCATCCCGCAGGACCCGGCCGAGCGGGCCGGCCTGCTGGGAAGCCGCAGCGCGGCCTTCGTGGCCAACAGCAGCCCCCGGGGACGCGCCGAACGCCTGGAAGCCACCGGCCGCTGGTACTTCTACGCCTTCGCCCTGGACGACTGGTTCGAAGCCTGCCCGTCCCTGCACGACGTCATCGACGTGTGCGGCGCGATGCAGCGGGCCCTGGAGGCCCCGGACACGGCCCTGCTGGACACCCCGTTCATGCCCGCCTACCTCGACATCGTCCGCACCCTTCGCGGCTTCGCCACACCCGTGCAGTACCACCGCCTCACCGCCGGCTACCGCATCTACCACCAGTGCATCCCCTGGGAGGCGAGCTACCGGCTGCGGGGCCAGCATCCCGACCTCAGCACCCAACTGGTCCTGCGCCTGGGCGTGTCCGGGTTCGAGGCCTTCTTCGCCATGATCGAGGTCTGCAACGCCCAGGAGATGCCCGCACGGGAGTACGACGACCCCGCCCTGCGAGCCCTGCGGGAGATCGCCGGCCTGCTCCTGCTGTGGATCAACGACCTCTCCTCCTTCGCCAAGGACGCCCGCGCCGGGGACGGACAGAACAACCTCGTCATCGGCCTCATGAACGAACTGGGCTGCACCCAGGCCCACGCCGTCGTCCAGGCCATCACCATCTGGAACCGCAGCATGGCCCTCTTCCTCCGGCTGCGCGACCAACTGGCCGCCCACGCAAGCCCGCAACTGCGGCACTTCCTCACCGACCTCGGCAACATGGTCGCCAACGTCGTCCACTGGCACCGCGACAACCCGCGCTACGCGATGGCCGCCCCCGCCCTGGAGATCGTCACCAGCCCGCCGCCCGGACTCGACCCCGCCCCGCTGGCCCACTCCTCCATCGCCTGGTGGTGGCAGCACCTCACCCCGTGAACCCCGTTGCCCCGGCGCCCCGTTGCCCCGGCGCCCCCGCACCCAGGACACCTCGCACGGTGCCGGGCCGCTCCCGCTCGCCACGCCTGCTCCCCAAGGAGTGCCGCATGAACCCGGAACCGTCCCGCCAGACACCGGCTCCGCAGGGCGCTGGACCCCGCAGCCTGACGCAGGTGCCCACGCTGCCCGGGCGCGTACCCCTGATCGGCCATCTGCTGCAGCTGTGGCTCGATCCGCTGGCGTTCCTGCAGTCGGTGGAGCACGCCGGGGACATCGTGCGGGTCGACCTGGGCTGCCTGCCCGTGTACTTCCTCACCACCCCGGACCTCGTCCACCAGGCCCTGGTGACCCACGCCCGGGTGTTCGGCAAGGGCAGGTTCTTCGAACGGGCCCGCGCAGCCCTCGGCGACGGGCTGGCGACGACCGACAGCGAGGTGAACGCCCGCCAGCGGCGACTGGTGCAACCCGCGCTGCACCGCACGCGCATCACGGCGGTCTACGCCCAGGTCATGGAACGGCGTGCGCGGTCCGTGGCGATGTCCTGGCAGCCGGACGAGATCGTCAGGGTGGACCGGGCGATGCACGAGCTGACCGCGGGGATCGTGGCCGAGTCGCTGTTCTCCTCCGGGCTCAGCCAGGCCGCGCTCGATGAGGTGTGGCGGTCCCTGCAGGTCCTGTCCCGGGGCGTGGTCGTGCGGGCGGTCGCCCCCGCGGTCCTCGACCGGCTCCCGATCCCGCTCAACAGCGGGTTCAGCGACGCAGGTGTCCGCCTGCGCCGGATCATCGACGAGGTGATCCGGCACGCGCGTACCGACGGGGCCGGCCGTGACGACCTGCTGACGAAGCTGCTGGAGGCCCGGGACACCGAGACGGGCGAAGCCATGACCGATGCGGAGATCCGCGACCAGCTCATCACGCTGCTGCTCGCGGGAACCGAGACCACGGCCACCACGCTGGCGTGGGTCTTCCACGAGCTGGCCCGGCACCCCGACGTCGAGGCGCGCGTCCAAGCCGAAGTCGATGAGGTGGTGGGCAGCGGGCCGGTCAACGTCGCCGACCTGCACCGCCTCCAGTACCTGGACCGGGTGCTGCAGGAGGTCACCCGCCTGTACGCGCTCGTACTGATCACCCGCAAGGCCACCTCGACGGTCACGCTCGGCGGCGTCACGTTCCCCGCCGGGACCGAGGTCGCGTACAGCCAGTACGCCCTGCACCGCGATCCGCGGACGTACCCGGACCCGGAGCGGTTCGATCCCGACCGGTGGCTTCCCAGCCGATCGTCGCAGGGAACGCCCATTCCCTTCGGCAAGGGGAAGTACAAGTGCCCGGGCGAAGCGTTCGCACGGGCCGAGATGCTCATCTCGGTGGCGACGATCACCGCCCGCTGGCGGCTCGTTCCGGCACCAGGCTCCACGGTCAAGCCGGTCCTGGCCGAAATGCCCCGGCCGAACGCACTGCCGATGATCGCCGTCCCCCGGCAGACCGTTCCGCGGACACCACAACCCAGGACGGGTGATCCTACGGTCCGCGAGGAATCCGACCGGCCGTGAGGGAAGTGCGTCCGCACCGGCGACGGATCACCACCGCCCCGGGCCTCCCTGAACCTCCGGGCCTCGCGTGAGATCAACGGATTCATCATGGTGTGGCGCCATGCGGAGGCGCTGGGCACGCCAGTTCTACAGCGCACCGCCCCCGTCGGGGCAGGGCGCCACGACGACGGCGACACCAGCGGCACGACTCGGTCTGTGCCCTCGTGCTCATGGGTACGGAGGAGATCGACGGGGGAGTGGATCGGGATGGCGAGAGGTCGGAGCTCGGGCGTGAGTGGTGAACTGCGGTACGACGATCTGGTGCGGCCGTTGCCGGAGTTGCTGAAGCGGCACGCCGAGCGGTCGGCGGACCGGGTGGCGTTCCACGACTTCTCACGTGGCGTCAGCTACGCCGAGTTGGAGCGGCGGACCGGGCGGTTGGCCGGGTCGCTCGCGCGGGCGGGGGTCCGGCGCGGCGATCGGGTCGCGATCTGCCTGGGCAACGGCGTGGAGCTGGTCGAGGGCTGCCTCGCCGTGCTGCGGGCGGGGGCGGTCGGCGTCCTGCTCAATCCCCGCTCCTCCGACGCCGAACTCGACTACTACCTGCGGGACAGCGGCGCCTCGGCCGTCATCACCGACCCCGCGCACCTCGCGCGGCTCAACCGGCTCGGCCCCGCGCACCGCGGTCTGCCCGCCGTGCTCACCGGGACGGGCCCGATCCCCCCGGACGCCCCCGACGGCACCGTCCGCTTCGAGGCTGCGGCCGGGAGCGACGGGCCCGCGGCGCCCGACGACCTGGGGCTCGACGATCCGGCCTGGCTGCTCTACACCTCCGGGACCACCCACCGCCCCAAGGGCGTGCTCTCCACGCAGCGCGGCGCGCTGTGGTCGGTGGCGGCCTGCTACGCGCCGATCTTCGGGCTCTCCCCCGAGGACCGGTTGCTGTGGCCGCTGCCGCTGTTCCACAGCTTCGGACACTCCCTCGCGATCCTGGGCACCACGGCCGTCGGCGCGAGCACCGCGATCGCCGGCGAGTCGCTGACCCCCGGCGACCTGTGGCGCGCGCTGCGGACCCCGAGCGAGGCCCTCGGTGGGCCGTTCACCGTCCTGGCCGGTGTCCCCACGACGTACCACCAGGTGATGTCCTCGGCGAAGGACGCCCCGCTCCCCGTGTCGCGGCCCGGGCTGCGGCTCTGCGTCACAGCGGGCGCGCCGTGTCCGCCCGCGCTGCGCCGGGCGGTGGAGGAGACGCTCGGCGCGCCGCTGCTCGACGTCTACGGCAGTACCGAGACCTGCGGCGCGATCGCGGTGACCCGCCCGACCGGCCCCCGGGTCGACGGATCCTGCGGACGACCGGTGCCGGGTGCCGAGGTCCGCGTGGTCGACCCGGACGGCGGTGTCGACGTCCCGGCGGGCGGCGAGGGCGAGTTCTGGGTCAGCAGTCCGGGGCTCATGACGGGCTACCACGACCGGCCGGAGGCGACGGCCGCCGCGCTGCGCGAGGGCTGGTACCGGACCGGGGACCTTGGCCGCCGCACCGAGGACGG
Organism: Kitasatospora sp. NPDC086801; assembly: GCF_044745805.1. Taxonomy (NCBI): domain Bacteria; kingdom Bacillati; phylum Actinomycetota; class Actinomycetes; order Kitasatosporales; family Streptomycetaceae; genus Kitasatospora; species Kitasatospora sp. NPDC086801. The sequence continues at coordinate 250,988 of NZ_JBIVAX010000007.1, read as the reverse complement.
CCACCTCGTTCTCACCGGCCGGGTCAGTGAGCTGATCATCCGGGGCGGCGAGAACATCCACCCCACGGAGGTCGAGCACGTCCTGCGGGGCTGTCCCGGTGTGCGGGACGCCGTGGTCCTCGGCCGGCCGCACGCCGTCCTCGGCGAAGTCCCGGTCGCCTTCGTGGTGCCCGGCCCGGACGGCGTCGACCCGCAGTCGGTGCTCGACGTCTGCCGCTCGCAACTGGCGGACCACAAGGTGCCCGTCGAGGTCCGCGAGATCGCGGCCGTCCCGCGCACGCCGTCCGGCAAGATCGTCCGCCATGCGGTGTTCAACGACCAGGCTGCGGCGCCGACTCCGGCCGACGGGCCCCTGTACCGGGGGCTGCTGCCGCTGCCCCGCGAGGAGCAGGAACGCGCGCTGTGCGAGACGGTGTGCGTCGAGACCGCCCGGGTCCGCGGACGCGCGCCGGAGGCCGGGCCCGACGCGGACGGCTCCGGTACGGACAGCTCCTTCGCGGACCTCGGGCTCACCTCGCTCGGCGCCATCGAGCTGATCGACCGGCTCGCGGCCTCGACCGGGCTGAGCCTGCCGACGACACTGGTCTTCGACCACCCCACCCCGGCCGCCGTCGCCCGCTACCTGCGCACCGAACTGTTCGCCGCCGTACCCGGAGACGTACCCGGAGCCGTACCCGGAGCCGCTGTCGCCGTCGCCGCCGCGGCCACCACCGCACCGCGGACCGCCGAGCCGGACGCGGCGCACGACCGGGACCCGGTGGTGATCGTCGCCATGGCCTGCCGCTACCCCGGGGACGTGGACTCCCCGGAAGGGCTCTGGGAGTTGGTGTCGCAGGGCACGGACGCGATCTCGGACCTGCCGACCGACCGGGGCTGGGACCTCGCCGCCCTCTACGACCCCGACCCGGACCGGATCGGCACCTGCTACACGCGCAGCGGCGGATTCCTGCACAGCGCCGCGGAGTTCGACGCGGGCCTGTTCGGCATCTCGCCGCGCGAGGCGCTCGCCACGGACCCGCAGCAGCGGCTGCTGCTGGAGGTCACCTGGGAGGCCTGGGAGCGGGCCGGCATCGACCCGGCGTCGGTCCGCGACAGCGACACGGGCGTCTTCCTCGGCGTGATGTACGGCGACTACGCCTCCCGCTTCACCGACCACGAGCTGGAGGCCCACCTCGCCCTGGGGTCGGCCGGCAGCGTGGCCTCCGGCCGACTCTCCTACGTGTTCGGCCTGCGCGGGCCCGCGATCACCGTCGACACGGCGTGCTCGTCCTCGCTGGTCGCCGTTCACCAGGCGGCCCAGGCGCTGCGCTCGGGCGCGTGCTCGCTGGCCGTGGCCGGCGGCGTCACGGTGATGGCGACGCCCGGACCGCTGGTCGCGTTCAGCCGCCAGCGCGCCCTCGCGCCCGACGGCCGCTGCAAGTCCTTCTCGTCCACGGCGGACGGCACCACCTGGGCCGAGGGCGCCGGGGTGCTGCTGCTGGAGAGGCTGTCCGACGCGCGCCGCAACGGACACCCGGTGCTGGCCGTGGTGCGCGGCAGCGCCGTCAACTCCGACGGCGCGTCCAACGGCCTGACCGCGCCCAGCGGCCGAGCCCAGCAGCGCCTGATCGAGCTGGCGCTGGCCGACGCCGGGCTGCGCGCGCACGAGGTGGACGCCGTGGAGGCGCACGGGACGGGCACCGCGCTCGGTGATCCGGTCGAGGCGCGGGCGCTGCTCGCCGGCTACGGCCGGGGCCGGGGGCCGGAGGATCCCCCGCTGTGGCTGGGCAGCGTCAAGTCCAACCTCGGACACACCCAGGCCGCCGCGGGAGTCGCCGGGATCATCAAGATGGTCCAGGCCATGCGGCACGGTGAGTTGCCCAGGACCCTGCACGTGGCGGCCCCCACCCCGCACGTCGACTGGTCCTCGGGCCGGGTCGAGCTGCTGACCGCCGCCCGGCCGTGGCCCGCGCCCGCCCGCCGGCCCCGCCGAGCCGGCGTGTCGGCCTTCGGCATCGGCGGCACCAATGCGCACGTGATCATCGAGGAGCCGGCCGCCACCGACCGCGCCCCGCGGCAGGCACCCGCACAGCCGCAGGGGCCGGTGGCACCGGTGACGGTCCCGTGGCTGGTCTGCGGGGCCGACGAGACTGCCCTGCGGGCCCAGGCCCGGCGGCTGGCGGACCACGTCGCGGCCCGGCCGGGCCTGTCGCCGGCGGACGTGGGCTTCTCGCTGGCGGTGTCGAGGTCGGCGCTCCCGCACCGGGCGATGGTGCCGGCCGCGGACCGCGAGCGCATGCTGGCCGGACTCCGGGCGATCGCCGACGGCACGCCCGGCGCCGGGTCGTCGACGTGTCCGGCCGACCCGCGCACCCGCCTCGCCTTCCTGTTCACCGGGCAGGGCGCGCAGCGAGCGCGGATGGGCGAGGAGCTCCGGGCGGCGTTCCCCGCGTTCGCTGCGGCCTTCGACGAGGTCTGCCACGCGCTGGACGGCGAGCTGGACCGGCCGCTGCGCACGGTGATCCGCGCCGAGCCGGGCTCGCCGGACGCCCTGCTCGACCGCACGGACTTCACCCAGGCCGCCCTGTTCGCCTACGAGGTGGCGCTGTTCCGGCTGGTGGAGTCCTGGGGAGTGCGGGCCGACTTCCTGGCCGGGCACTCCGTGGGGGAACTGGCGGCCGCGCACGTCGCCGGCGTGCTGGACCTCGCCGACGCCGCACGCCTGGTCGCGGCGCGCGGGCGGCTGATGCGGGCGCTGCCCGAGGGCGGGGCGATGGTGGCCCTCGACGCGGCGGAGCACGAGGTGCTGCCCGAACTCGCGGACGTGGCCGACCGCGTGGCGATCGCCGCGGTCAACGGACCGCGTGCGGTGGTGATCTCCGGTGCGCGGGACGCGGTCCTCGCCGTCGCGGCGCGGTTCGAGGCCCGCGGCCGCCGCAGCACGCGGCTCAAGGTCGGCCACGGCTTCCACTCGCCGCTCGTGGACCCGGTGCTCGACGAGTTCCGCCGCGTCGCCGAGTCGCTGGAGTTCCGGCCGCCGCGGATTCCGCTGGTCTCGACCGTGACGGGCCGTCGGGCGACGCCCGGGGAACTGGGCTCCGCGGACTACTGGGTGCGGCACGCACGTCTGCCCGTGCGGTTCGCCGAGGCCGTGCAGTGGCTGGGCGCCAACGGGGTCGGGGGCTTCCTGGAACTGGGCCCGCAGCCCGTGCTCACCGCGTACGCGGAGGACTGTTCGTTGTCCAGGGACGGCGGCGGCCCGGTGTTCCCGGACGGCGGCCCGGTGTTCGCCTTCGCGGCCCGGGACGGCGAGCGGGAACCGGACACACTGCTGTCGGCCGTGGCCCGGTTCCACGTGCGCGGCGTGGGCGTCGACTGGCCCGCGGTGTTCGCGGAGCGCGGGCTGCGGCGCGTGGAGCTGCCGACCTATGCCTTCCAGCGCCGGAGGTACTGGCTGGACCCGCCGCGCCCGGCCGGGGTCGGGCCGGCCGTCGGGGAGCATCCGCTGCTGGGCCCGCCGTTCGAGGTCCCGGGCACCGGGCACACGGTGCTCTCCGGCCTGCTGTCGGCGGCCGCCCAGCCGTGGCTCGCCGACCACGTCGTCGGCACGGCGCTGCTCGTGCCGGGGACGGCGTTCGTCGAGCTGGCCGTGCAGGCGGGCGACGCGGTCGGCTGCGGCTCGCTGGAGGAGCTGGTGATCCTGCGGCCACTCGCGCTGCCCGACGCGGGGGTGCGGGTCCAGGCCGTGGTGGGGGCGGTGGACGAAGCCGGCCGGCGGTCCGTCGAGATCCACGCACGGCCGGTGGGGCCGACCGCGGCCGTCTGGACGCGGCACGCCTCCGGCCTGATCGCCCGTGCGCCCGAGCCGCGGACGGCACCGGAGGGGCACGGCCTGACGCAGTGGCCGCCGCCCGGTGCCACGGAGATAGATCCCACCGGTGCCTACGAAGCCGCGGCGGAGCGCGGTCTGGCCTACGGGCCCGCGTTCCGCGGCGTGCGCGCGCTGTGGCGGCGGGGCGCGGAGGTGTTCGCGGAGGTCCACCTGCCCGAGCCGTGGACGGCCGAGGCGGACCGGTACGGCATCCACCCCGCGCTCCTGGACGCCGCCGCGCACGCCTCGTTGCTCGCCGCGTCCGCCCAGGGCCGGGGAGCAGGCCCGGACCCGGGCGGTGCCCGGGTGCCGTTCCAGTGGAGCGGCGTGAGCCTGTACGCCGCCGCGGCCTCGACGGTGCGGGTACGGATCGCGCCGGTCGGCGAGACCGGCCCCGAGTCGGAGTCCGACTCCGACTCCGGCCCCGTCTCCGTCTCCGGCTCCGGCTCCTGCCTCGACTCCGGCCCCGAGCACGGCGCGCTCTCGATCACGCTCGCCGACCCGGCGGGCCGCCTGGTGGTGCGCGTCAACTCCCTTGCCACCAGGGAGCTTCCGGCCGGATACCGTCACCCCGGTCAGGACATCGCCCAGCGCGCCCTGCTGCGCCCCGACTGGGTCCCCGTCGCGCTGCCCGGCCGTGCGCAGCAGTCGACGGGCTGGACGCTCCTCGGGCCGGACGAGCTGGACCTCGGCGCCTTCGTCCCCCTCGTCCGTCAGTCCTCGCACGTGGACGCCGCGGACGCCGTGGACGCCGCGGCCCCGCCCGGCCACCTGGTGCTGACCGCAGTCGGTTCGGGAACGGATCGCAGCCCACTGGCCGACGTCCACCTGCTGACCACGAAAGTGCTCAAGGTCCTCCAGGACTGGCAGGACGACCCGGCCACCGCGGGCTCGCGGCTCGTGGTGGTGACGCGGAACGCCACCGCTGCCGCGCCGGACCTGGCGGGAGCCGCGGTCTGGGGACTGGTGCGCAGCGCGCAGTCGGAACTGCCGGGACGCGTGGTCCTGATCGACGTGGACGAGGACCCCGCCTCCCTGCGTCTGCTGCCCGCGGCGGCCGCCGGCGACGAGCCCCAACTCGCCCTGCGCGGCGGGCGGGCGACGGTGCCGCGGCTGGTCGGCGTTCCGCCGACGCTCCCCCTGCCCGAGCCGTGGCCGGCCGAGAGCGCGGCGCCCCGTCACTCCGGCGCCTTCGACCCGGACGGCACGGTGCTGATCACCGGCGGCACCGGAGCGCTGGGCGCGGACCTGGCCGGGCACCTGGTCGACGCGCACGGGGTCCGCCACCTGCTGCTGATCGGGCGGCGCGGCCCGCACGCACCGGGCGCCGACGCCCTGCGCGCGAGTCTGGCGGAGCGGGGCGCGCAGGTCAGGATCGTCGCGTGCGACGCGGCCGATCGCGTCCGGCTCGCCGAGCTGATCGAGCAGTGTGATCCCCCGCTGACCGCCGTCGTGCACGCCGCCGGGATCCTCGACGACGGAGTGCTGGCCGCGCTGTCCCCCGAGCGGCTGGCGGCGGTCCTGCGGCCGAAGGCGGACGCGGCCTGGCACCTGCACGAGTTGACCCGAGACCGGGGCCTGTCGGCCTTCGTCCTGTTCTCCTCGGTCTCGGGCGTGCTGGGCCGGGCGGGCCAGGGCAACTACGCCGCGGCGAACTCGTTCCTGGACGCGCTCGCGCAGCACCGGGCCGTGGCCGGCCTGCCCGCCGTCTCGCTGGCGTGGGGCCGGTGGGGCCACGACGCGGGCATGGGCGCGCAGTCGACCGAGGGCAAGGGGCGCGCGAGGCCCGACGACGTGGTCCGGGCCTTCACCCCCGCACAGGGACTGGCCCTGTTCGACGCGGCACTGCGGACGGGAGCTCCCGTCCTCGCGCCGGTCCTGCTGGACCGGGCCGCTCTGCGCGCGGCCGCGGGGCAACTGCCGCCGCCGCTGCGTGACGTGGTGCACCCCGGGCGGCCTGCCGCCGAGGCGGCGGGCGGCGCGGCCGAACCGCCCCCGGGTGCGCGGGAGACCTCGGGGGCCGGAGCGTGGCGCACGCTGCTGGCCGGGCTGCCCGCCGAGGAGCGCGGGGTCGTGCTCGCGGAGCTGCTGCGCGGCGACGTGGCTGCGGTGCTCGGCTACTCCGGCGCGCAGGACCTGCCCGCCGGCAGGACCCTGGCCGAGCTGGGCTTCGACTCGCTGACGGCGGTGCAGATCCGCAACCGGCTGAGCACGGCCCTGCGCCTGCGGCTGCCCGCGACCGTGGTGTTCGAGCACCCGGCGATCGAGGACCTCGCCCGCCACGTGCTCGACCTGCTCGACGACCTGCCCGGTGGCACACCGCGTGAGCGGCCTGCACTGCCTGCACTGCCCGCACCGTCTGCCCCGCCCGCACCGCCCACCGGCCGTCCCGCGCGGACGCTCGCGTCCCTGTACCGCACGCTCTGCGGGAAGGGCGATGCGGTGGCCGCGATGCACCTGGCGGTCACCGCGTCCTCGGCCGCCGCGACCTTCGGCGCCGACGACGCCGCGGAGCACGCCGTGCCGCCGCTGCGCCGGGCCGGGGGCCGCACCGGCGCCCCGGTCGTGGCCTTCTTCCCCGACCACCGTCCGCTCCCCGCGCGCCCGGGTGGCGGGTTCGCGGCCCTGCACGCCTGCTTCGAGGGCGAGCTGGACGTCCTGGAGTTCCCGTACCCGGGCATCGGCGTGGGGTGCGCCGTCCCGGCCGACCGGGAGGCACTCGCCCGCCTCCAGGCCGAGACGGCGCTGCGGCACGTCGGTGACCGGCCCGTCGTCCTGGTCGGTGCCTCCGCCGGGGGCGCCGTCGCGCACGCCGTGACCCGACGCCTCGAACTCATGGGCTCCGCCCCCCGGGGGCAGGTGCTGATCGACACGTATCTCGTCCACCAGGGAAACCACTCCACGGACTGGTTGACCGCCCTGGCCGTCCCGCCGGCACCGCGCCTCGGCGTGGACGAGGGCGCGGACGGGTCGACCGGTGATGAGGACGCCGCCGTCCTGGCCATGGGCGCCTACACCGGGCTCTTCATGGACTGGCGCCCGGAGCCCGTGGACACCCCCACCCTGCTCGTCGGGGCCGCTCGGCCGACCCCTCTGATGGCGGCGCGGGCGGACGGCGACGCCTGGCGCACGTCCTGGCCGCTGCCGCACGAGCGCGTCGAGGTGCCCGGCGACCACCTCTCCCTGATGCGGGAGCACGCCGCCACCACGGCGGCCGCGATCCGCGCCTGGATCGACTCCCTGGGCCACGCGCACGCCCCGTCGACGCCCACCGCCACCACGCGAGGAGGCCGGTGACTTCCTCGGATCCCGCGGCTCACGGGGTGTCGGTGCGGGTGGGGTGTGGTGGCAGGGGGAGGTGGAGGAGGAAGCGGGCGCCGGTGGGGGAGTCGGCGAGGGTGAGGGTGCCGTGGTGGCGGGTTGCGAGGTCGCGGGCGATGGCGAGGCCGAGGCCGGCGCCGCCGGTGTCGCGGGTGCGGGCCTCGTCGAGGCGGGTGAAGGGGGCGAAGACGCGCTCGCGGTCGGGTGCGGGGATGCCGGGGCCGTCGTCCAGGACTTCGAGGACGGCCCGGTGACCGTCGGGGCCGTGGTCCTCGGTGAGGGTGACGGTGACCTGGTCGGTGGCGTGGCGCAGCGCGTTCTCCAGGAGGTTGCGGAGCAGGCGGTGGAGTTGGGCGGCGTTGCCGGGGACTTCCAGGGGGCGGTCGGCGTGGACGGTGATCCGGCTGGTGCCGTGCGGGAGTTCGGCGGCGACGTCGCGGGCGAGGTCGGTGAGTTCGACCCGGGTGTGGTGGGCCGGTGCGGCGGCGGCGGAGGAGGAGGGTGGGCGGGCGAGCAGGAGCAGGTCGTTGGCGAGGTGCTGGAGGCGGACGGTGTCGGCGCGGGCGGCGCGGACGACGGTGGGCCAGTCGGTGCGGTCGGGGTGGCTGAGGGCGACCTCCAGGGAGGTGCGCAGGCCGGCGAGGGGGCTGCGCAGTTCGTGGGAGGCGTCGGCGACGAAGCGGCGCTGGGTGGTGACGGCGCGGTCGAGCTGTTCGAGGGTGTGGTTGGTGGTGGTGGCGAGGTGGGCGATCTCGTCGGCGGTGGGTGGGACGGGGACGCGCCGGTCGAGGTGCTGGGCGGTGATGGAGGCCATCTGGGCGCGGATCGCCTCGACCCGGCGCATCGCCTGGGCGGTGACCGCCCAGGCGATGGCGGCCACCAGCAGGACGGCGAAGGGCCCGGCGACCAGCAGTAGCCGTTGGACGGATTCCTGGACGCGTTCGGCGTCCCAGGGCGGTACGAGCAGGTAGGCGGTGACGGTGCGCTCGCCCTGGTCGGGTTCGCCGAAGCCGGACCGGAGGGAGTAGCCGCTGATGCCGCCGGCGCTCTGCCCGTAGAGGGGGAGGGTGTGGTGGGCCAGACGGCCCCCGGCGCCGGCGGCCGGGGCGCCGAGCGTGAGGGTCCGGGAGGTCTGCTCGCCTGCGGGCAGCGGCCCCAGCTGGGCGGCGACCTGGGCGCGGAAGGGTTCGAGGTCGGGACTGACCTCCAGGAGCCGGCCGGAGTCCAGGACGAGGGCGTAGGTGCGGTCGCCGCCGAGCAGTCCGCTCGCCGGGACGTGGCCGGTGCGCATGTCCGTGACCGCCACGTCGAGGCGGGCCTGCGCGGCGGCCTTCGCGTCGTCGAACTGGGAGTCGTAGAGGCTGTGGCTGAGCCAGAACGCGCCCGCGGTGAAGGCGGCGGCGGCGGCCAGGCCGGCCGCTGCCGCCGAACGGGCCCGCAGCGAGCGCAGTGAGCGGAGCAGCCGCGGCGGCCTGGGCCGCGTCCGGCCGGTCTTCCCGGGCCCGCCGTGGGCTGATCCGCCGGGATCGGCCGGACGGGGCCTAGCCACGGGAGTCCAGCCGGTAGCCGGTACCGCGCACGGTGACGATGGAGTTGCGGCCGAACGGGACGTCGATCTTGCGGCGCAGCGCGCTGACGTACACCTCGACGATGTTCGGGTCGCCCTCGTAGCCGCTCTCCCAGACCTGGTCGAGGATGGTGGTCTTGGCGACGACCTCGCCGGGGCGTTCGGCCAGGCACTCCAGGACGGCGTACTCGCGGGGGGTCAGCGCGACCGGGGTGCCCGCGCGGCGGCAGGAGCGGTCGGCGGGGTCGAGGGCCAGGTCGCCGACGGTCAGCTCGGGCGGGCGCTCCGCGCCGCCGCGGCGGACCAGGGCGCGCAGCCGGGCCACCAGGACGGGGTAGGAGAAGGGCTTGGCGAGGTAGTCGTCGGCGCCGGTGTCCAGGGCCTCGATCTCGTCGTACTCGCCGTCCTTGGCGGTGAGCATCAGGATCGGGGTGGTGACGCCTTCCTGGCGCAGCTGGCCACAGACCCGGTAGCCGTTGAGGCCGGGGAGCATGACGTCCAGCACGATCGCCCGGTAGTCGCCGGTGCGCGCGTACCAGAGGCCGGAGCGGCCGTCGTGGACGACGTCCACGGTGTAGCCCTCCGCTTCCAACCCGTCCCGGAGGGCGTCGGCCATCCGGGTCTCGTCCTCCACCACCAGTACGCGCATGCGTCTCAGCATGTCACGGGGGGTGTCGCGGTTCCTGAAGGTGCTTTCAGGCTCTTTCAGCGGATCTTCAGAGGGCGGGTCGGAGGCTTCGGGGGTCGCCCCACGTCCGCCCTACCGCGAGGTGAGCCCCGTGACCCTGACCCTGCCCCGCCCACCCCGCGCCCCGGTCGCGCCCCGGCCCCAGCCCCAGCCCCAACCCCAACCCCGGCCCCAGTCCCAGTCCCGGCCCCAGCCCCAGCTCCAGCCTCGGCCCCAGCTCCGGTCCCGGTCCCGGCCGCTGCCCGAGCCATCGCGGCCGGGTCGGACCGCCCTGTTGCCCTGGGCGCTCGCCGCCGTGCTGTTCGCCGCCTACAGTGCGCTGTCCGTCTCCCGCCACCTGCATCTGCGGACGTCCGGCTTCGACCTGGGGATCTTCGAGCAGGCCGTGCGCGGCTACGCCGAGGGCCGCGCGCCGGTCTCCGAGCTGAAGGGGCCGGGCTTCCACCTGCTCGGGGACCACTTCCACCCGATCCTGGCCACCCTCGCACCGCTCTACCGGGCCTTCCCCTCCCCGCTCACCCTGCTGGTCGCCCAGGCGGCGCTGTTCGCCGTGTCCGCCGTCCCCGTGACCAGGGTGGCGGCGCGGGCGGCGGGCCCGTGGGCGGGCGCGGGCATCGGCGTCGGGTACGGCCTGTCGGTCGGCCTGCAACAGGCCGTCGCCTTCGACTTCCACGAAATCGCCTTCGCCGTACCGCTGTTGGCCTTCGCCCTGGAGCGGCTGACGCTGCGGAGGTGGCGCGCGGCCGCGTGGTGCGTGCTGCCGCTGCTGCTCGTGAAGGAGGACCTGGCGGCGACGGTCGCGGCCGTCGGCTGCTACCTGTTCTGGCACGGTCGCCGCCGGCTCGGCGCGGGCGTCGTCGCGCTCGCCGTCGCCACCGTGGCGCTGGTGGTGCTGGTCGTCATCCCGGCCCTCAACCCCGACGGCGTCTACACCTACCTCTCCAACGTGGACGGTCCATCCGGCGATCCCGTGAGCAGGCTGCTCCTGCCCGCCCAGAAGTGGGGGACCGTCGCCCTGCTGCTGGCCCCCACCGCGTTCCTGGCGCTGCGCTCCCCGCTGATCCTGCTCGCGCTCCCCACCCTGGGCTGGCGGTTCTGGTCCACCAACCCCGCCTACTGGGGGACGGGCTTCCACTACGGCGCCGTCCTGATGCCGATCGTCTTCATCGCCTTCGCCGACGCCCTGACCCGGCTCCGGTTCCGGCTCCGCGCGCGGCACGGCCTGCGACGGTGGACGGCCTGCGGCCTCGTGGCCGTCGGGCTCGCCGTGACGGCCGTCGCCCTGCCCTTCCGCCCCCTCGCCGAGCTGGCCCGGCCCGCCACCTGGCAGCGCGACGCGACGGCCGATGCCGTACGCGGGGTGCTGCGGGTGATCCCGGACGGTGCGCAGGTGGCCGCCGCCAACAACCTCGCGCCCCAACTCACCCACCGCGCGCAGGTTTTCCTCTTCCCCCGCTACCCCGGGGGCCCGGGAGTGAAGCCCGACTGGGTCGCGGCCTCCGACCACCCGAAGGACGGCCTCTTCCCCGCCGGTCAGGAGGCTGAAGCCCTGCGCGCCCTCCCCGCCGCCGGCTACCGCCCCGTCGCGAGCGCCGGCGGCGTCACCGTCTACCACCTCAGCGCGCAGCGGACACCGTGACCACCGGCAGGAACGCCGCCGGCCACGTCGAGACCAACCCGGTCCGGCTCTCGTTCGCCCGGTACGACGCCGGGGCAACGCGGCGGAGCGGGTGATGTCGGGGCTGCCGTCCTCGGGAGCGGATCGTCGAAGAACCCCGGCGAAGAACCCCGCCGCCGGGTTCGCTCAGCCGGCTTCCGAGCGGTCGTTCGCTGCGGCGGGCGGCGCGGGCCTGCCCGGCGAGGCCGGGCGCATCGGCGAGCACCGGTGCCGCTTGGCCGTGGGACCAGGGCCTCAGGACCCTCGCTCAGCACCACCGGCTCGGCGGATGCTCGAATCACCGGCGCTCCCCGCCGAGAACAGGGAGTGATCAACCATGACCACCGAAACCGCCCTCACCACGGCGGATCTGCACCTGCTGGCCGAAGCCGGAGGCCTGGCGCCCTCGCTGCACAACAGCCAGCCCTGGCGCTTCCGTCCCACGCCCAACCTGCTCGGCCTGGAGGTCCGCGCCGACCGTGGTCGGGCCGTTCCGGCCGCCGACCCGGCCAGCAGGGCGCTGCACATCTCGATCGGCGCTGCCCTGTTCAACCTGCGCGTGGCCGCCGCCCACCTCGGCCGCGAGGCCGCCGTTCGGCTGCTGCCGGCCGGCGACGGCGCGCAGCCGTGTGCCGTGCTCGACCTGTCCGCGCCGGCCCGTACACCGCTGCCCTTCGGCGCCGACCTCTACCCGGCCATCGCCGGGCGCCACTCCAGCCGGCAGCCGTTCACCAACCGGGATGTCCCCGAGGCACTGGTCGCCGAGCTCATCTCGGCGGGCCGGGACGAAGGCGTCACGCTCACCGTGCTGGAGGAGGACGGGGTGCGCCGCGTGCTCGCCCTCACCTCCGAGGCCGAGGCCCGGATCGCCGCCGACGTCACCCGCGAGGCCGAGACCCGCCGCTGGCTACGGCTGGAGCCCTCCTACGACGGCATCCCGCTCGCCGTCCTCGGCTCGCACGACCGCGACGCCCGCGTCCCGATGCGCGGCTTCGCCGGTCACCCGCCGCGCCACAGCACCCCGGCCGAACGCTTCGAGGCGCTGCCGCAACTGGCCACCCTCACCACCCACCTCGACAGCCGGGCGGACTGGCTGCGCACCGGACAGGCCATGGAACGGGTGTGGCTGCTGGCCACCGTCCATGGCCTGCGTGCCTCCGTCCTGCACCAGGCCGTCGAGATCCCCGACACCCGCTGGCGCCTGCGCGACCCGCACGAGGGGCCCGGGCACGTCCAGCTCGTGCTGCGCCTCGGCTACGGCCCGTCCGGTGCGGCCAGCCCGCGTCGCCGGGTCGAGGACGTCCTCGACCCGCCGGAGGGGTAGCCGGATGTTCGTCCGCCCGTCTCCTGCGCGGGGAGACGGGCGGAGGGTGCGGCTTCGCCGGGGGAGCCGCGCAGGCGTGCGGGGTCAGTCCGGCGGGCTCGCGAGCGTGCGCGACATGCCGTCGAGGGCCAGTTGCACGGCCTGCCAGGGGAGACCGGCGTGGAAGGGGTGTCCGGCGCGGAACCGAACGGGGAGGTAGCGGCCGAGGGCCTTCTTCCCGAGGCGCCAGAGCGGGGAGGTGCCGACGCGGTAGCGGTCGCCGGCGTCGGCCGCGACGCGCACCGGGTGGGCTGGGTCGCCGGTCTCCTCCAGCGGCACCTGGGCGAACGTCGCCTTGTCGAGCATCTCCAGGACGCACATGCTGATCGGTTCGAACGGGCGCGGCAGCGCCAGCAGCGTGGGGTCGACCACCATGGTGATGTGCTCGGCCACGGCGTGGGCCTGGAGCAGGGCGAGGAAGGCCTGCTTGCCGGGGAAGTCACCGGCGTCGCCCGGGGCGTAGATCTGCGGGTGCCCGCGGACCTGCCGGGTGACGGAGAGGGTGTTCAGGAAGCCGCGGTCGTCGTGGGGCAGGCCGGGGTAGTCGACGGCGGCGACGTACGGCGGGAAGGCGACGAGCAGGTCGAAGGGACGGGCGGTGCCGTCGGTGTAGCGGACCTCGGTGTCGCCGACCTCGTCGACCACGGCCGAGGTGTGACCCTCGATGCCGCGCGCCGCGAACTCGTGGTCGACCACCTGGTGGAGACGCGGACCGAAGGCCTGGACGTAACCGGACTCGTAGGTGGTCCAAGTGAGGTGGACGAGGGATCGGAGCTTGGCCCGGCGCAGCCAGGTGTCCAGCATCAGCGCGATCTCGTACAGCGGCCCGGCGCACTTGTTGTCGGGCGGGATGAGGAACAGCACCCGCTGGTGCTGCCCGGCCTGCGCGTTTTCCTTGAGGTTCTGGAGCTGCCGCCCCAGTGACCGCATCTGGCGGGGCGTCCAGACGGACTGGGCGTGCTCGGCGAGGCCCGGCACCTCCTGCGGGTGCGTCGCGGCGCCGGTGGCGAGGACCAGGAAGTCGCCGCGCAGACGGGTGCTGTCGGTGAGCTCCACGGCGAGGGCGTCGGGGTCGGCCTCGGTCACCGAGCCCTGGTGGAAGGCGATGTGGCGGCGGAACAGAGGGCCGGGCAGGGGGGTGTGGAGCGGGGCCTCGCCGGCGCCGAAGGGCAGGTAGATGGTGTTGGGCTTGAAGAGGAAGTCCTCACGGTCGGCGACGAGCGACATCCGGACGCGGTCGCCGAGCAGGTGGCGCAGGCCGAAGGCCGTCTCCAGGCCGGCGAAACCCCCACCGACCACGAGGACGTGCGGTTTCGAAGGCATCGCGGGATCCGTGCCTCCTACTCGGGTGCGACGATCGGGGGGCCGTCGGGGCGGATGATCCGGCCGCTGATTCCCGTGGGCCGGATGCGCATCCAGGTGTCCCGGGTGCCGCCCGCCCAGGGACGGGAGTCGGCGTGTTGCCGGAACCAGCGCACGGTCTCCTCGTCGGAGACGACCGAGGCGGTGCCGTTCACCAGGACGCTCCATCCGGTGGCGAACACCTCGTCGAGCTGGTCGGCCTCGAAGGCGACCTCGTCGCCTGCCGTCCTGGCGAGGGTGCCGTCGTCGACGGTGCGGTAGAGGATGGTGGCGTCGAGCACGCGGTAGTTGACGGGCAGCGCCACGAGGCCGCGCGGTGCCGTCAGCACCACTCGGCCGACGCCGCCGGGGGAGAGCTTGGCCCAGCAGGCCGCCGGGTCCAACTCCTCCAGGAGTACGCGGGCGTTGGCCCGGGCGTGGCCGGACGGTACGTCGCGGCCGCCGCCGAGCAGACAGCCGACGGTGGTGTCGAGCGCGTCGGCGAGCCGGGTGAGGGTGCCGACGCCGACCAGGACGGGGTGGGTTTCCAGGTACTCCAGGAACCCCGGGTCCAGGCCGCCGCGCTCGGCCACCAGCTCGCGGGTGAGCCCCAGCTGGGTGCGGCGGTGGGCGACCCGGCGCCCGAGGTCGCCGGGGTCGGCCGGGCGGGGGCGCGTCCCGCTGTCGTTCGCGGTCGTCATGGCGATCTCCCCGTTCAGACGGCTTCGCTGTTCGGGACGATCACCAGCGGGACGGTGCAGCGGTGCACCAGGGCGCGGCCGGTGGAGCCGAACAGCAGGCCGCGGAAGCCGCCGAGGCCCCGGCTGCCGATGACCAGGCAGCGGGCGCGGGTGGCGACGGCCGCCAGCATCGGGGCGGGAGAGCCGGTGAGCACCTCGCGCCGCACCCGGATGTCCGGGTACTTCTCCTGCCAGCCAGCCAGCGCCTCGGACAGGTCCACCAGGGACTCCTCGACCAGGTCCGGCTGTGCGGCGTCGGCGGGGCGGCGGATCTCCACGGCCTGCACGTCGGCCCCGGCCAGCGAGGCCTCCTCGAAGGCGAAGCCGATCGCGGCCCGGGAGGCCTCCGAGCCGTCCACTCCGACGACGACGGGGCCGGGACCGGAGACGCCGTCGGGCGGCTCCGGGACGAGGGCGATCGGACACCCCAGGTGTCCGACCAGGGAGGCGCCCTTGGAGCCGATGGGCAGTGCGGAGTGGGCCTCCGTGAGCCGACGGATGCCGAGGACGAGCTGTGCGGCCTCGTCGGCTGCTTCGCGCAGCACCCGGACCGGGCGGCCCTCGGCGAGCCGGGGGGTGATCTCCAGTCCGGGGTGGCGTTCGGAGGCCAGCAGCCGGGCGGTGTCCAGCAGCGTGTCGCCGGCGGCGCGGAGGCCGATCGTCCAGTGGTCCCCCACCGGTCGGCCGATGGGCCAGTCCTGGGCGTGCAGGGGCTGGATTGGCAGGCCGCGCCAGGCGGCCTCGTCCGCCGCCCAGCGTACGGCCCAGCGGCTCGCCTCGGAGCGGTCGACGCCCACGATCACGGGGCGGCGGGTTTCGAAGCCGTTCATCGCGGTCTCCTTTCGGCTCTGGCCGGCGCCGTCACCGGCTCTGCGAGGAGCCTTGACCACTCTCATCGTCGTGCGCCGTCGTGCGGGTGGGGGAGGGCCGGTCGGGCCCGGAGACGCGGGCCGGTGGGCCCCGCCGCCTTCGAGGGGACGGCTCTCCGTGACCAGGTCGGTGCGGCACACCCCGCACGCCTCCACCTCCGCCTCGCCAGGATCTCCTGCGGTCCGGGCGCGGACAGCGCCTGCCGCTCCCACACCAACGGCCCCGGGCCCCGAACGCCCGTACGGCCGGGGCCGAGCGTTGCTCGGGCATGGGCCGATCAGCCCAACCTGTGCCAAGGGGGACCTGCTGGAACGCGTGTCGGGGCCGGACGGCCCCGTGCGGGACGACCGGTGTCGGCGGACAGTGGGAGTACGGGGGCCGTCCGCCGAGGAGGGCCCGGCGGTGAACCGGAGGAGGGCCGATGGAGACGACGAGGCCACCGCTCGCGGAACTGGATCGACGAGGCCTCGCCGTGCTGGTCGAGACGCTGTGGCAACGGGGGTTCACCGTCATCGGGCCCACCGTGCGCGATGGCGCGATCGTCCTCGCCGAGCTGGCCTCGGCGGACGACCTGCCGCACGGCTGGGGGGTCGAGACCGAGGCCGGCCGGTACCGGTTGCACCGGCGCGACGACCGTGCGGCCTTCGCGCACTCCGCCGGACCGCAGTCCTGGAAGACCTTCCTGCACCCGCCCCGGGCCCGGCTCTGGCAGGCCGACCGGGCCGAGGACGGCACCGTCGTCGTCCGTGAGGAGGATGATCCGCCGCCGCGCTACGCCTTCCTCGGGGTGCGCCCCTGCGATCTGAGGGCGATCGCCGTCCAGGACCGGGTGCTGACCGGCGGCGCGTTTGCCGACCCCGTGTACGGGCCACGGCGCACCGGCGTGTTCATCGTCGTGGTCGAGTGCACCGAGCCCGGTGGGGTCTGCTTCTGCGCGTCGATGGGCACCGGCCCGGGCCTGCCGGACGGTTCGGCGTACGACCTGGCGCTCACCGAGACCGTGGAGTCCGACGGCCTCCGGTACCTGATCCGGGCGGGCAGCCCGGACGGCGAGGACCTGCTCGCCGAACTCCCCACCCGCCCCACCGACGGCGAGCGCGCCCGGACGGCCGTCGCCGACGCCGCCGGGCGGATGGGCCGGGAGATGGACGCCACCGACCTGCGCTCGCTGATGGCCGGCACGATGACCGCCGAACGCTGGGACCAGGTCGCCGACCGCTGCCTCACCTGTGGCAACTGCACCATGGTCTGTCCCACCTGCTTCTGCACCACCACCGAGGAGACCACGGACCTCACCGGCGACCACGCCGAGCGGTGGCGCCGGTGGGACTCCTGCTTCGACCTCGACTTCTCCTACCTGCACGGCACCGGTCCGGTCAGGTCCTCCGCCCGCAGCCGCTACCGGCAGTGGCTCACCCACAAGCTCGGCACCTGGTACGACCAGTTCGGCTCCTCCGGATGCGTCGGCTGCGGCCGCTGCATCGCCTGGTGCCCGGTCGGCATCGACATCACCGAGGAGGTCGCCGCCCTGCGCACGGAGGCCGCCCCCGCGGAGGGAACACCGTGACGCACGCCATGACTCCCGTCCCGTACCGGGTGGCAGCCCGACGCCGGGAGAGCGCCGACACGGTCACCCTCGACCTCGTCCCCGAGGCCGGCTCGCTGCGGCCGTTTCGGCCCGGGCAGTACGCGATGCTGTACGCCTTCGGCACCGGGGAGATCCCGCTCTCCGTCAGTGGCATCACCGGCGACACGCTCGGTCACACCGTCCGCGCGGTCGGAAAGGTCAGCGAGGCGCTGTGCCGGGCGAAGGCGGGTGACTGGATCGGGGCCCGCGGCCCCTACGGCACGGCCTGGCAGACCCCTCCCGCCGGGAGCGACGTGCTGATCGTCTCCGGCGGCATCGGACTCGCTCCGCTGCGTCCACTCATCGAGGAGGTCCTCGGCCGGGTGGACGAGTTCGGCACGGTCTCGGTGCTCGCCGG
The DNA here is from genome assembly GCF_044745805.1 of Kitasatospora sp. NPDC086801. Classification (NCBI taxonomy): domain Bacteria; kingdom Bacillati; phylum Actinomycetota; class Actinomycetes; order Kitasatosporales; family Streptomycetaceae; genus Kitasatospora; species Kitasatospora sp. NPDC086801. The sequence continues at coordinate 233,606 of NZ_JBIVAX010000007.1, read as the reverse complement.
GTACCGCAACCCGGGCGAACAGCTGTTCCTCGAAGAGGTGCCGTTCTGGCGCTCCCGCGCGAACGTCCTGGCCACCGTGGACCACCCCGAGCCCGGCTGGCGCGGTGCCACCGGCCTCGTCACCGCCCTGCTGGACGAGGCCGACTTCCGTCCCGACCGCTGCGCCGCCTACCTGTGCGGCCCGGAGGTGATGATGCGCGCGACCGCCCGGGGGCTCATCCGCAGAGGCGTCCCCGCCGAGCGGATCCGGGTCTCGCTGGAGCGCAACATGCGCTGCGCCACCGGCTGGTGCGGCCACTGCCAGCTCGGCCCCGTCCTCGTCTGCCGGGACGGCCCGGTCCTCGGCTGGGACCACGCCGACGGCCTGCTGTCCACGCCCGAGCGGTGAGCGCCATGGGCACCCCGCGCCTGGCGGTCTGGAAGTTCTCCTCCTGCGACGGCTGCCAGCTCACCCTCCTCGACTGCGAGGACGAACTCCTCGCGCTCGCCGGGAAGATCGAGATCGGCTACTTCCTGGAGGCGTCCCGCCGTGAACTGCCGCCTCCCTACGACCTCTCCCTCGTCGAGGGCTCCATCGCCGCCCCCGCCGACCTGGAACGCATCCGCCGGGTGCGCGAGCAGTCCCGTTACCTGGTGACCATCGGCGCCTGTGCCACCGCCGGCGGCGTCCAGGCACTGCGCAACCTGGTGAGCCTGCCCGACTACCAGGCCGTCGTCTACGCCCACCCCGAGTACATCGACAGCCTCGACCACTCCACCCCGATCTCCGCCCACGTCCCGGTCGACCTGGAGCTGCGAGGCTGCCCGATCGACAAGCGGCAGCTCCTGGAGGTCATCACCGCCTACCTCGCCGACCGCAAACCCGACATCCCCACCCACAGCGTCTGCTTCGAGTGCAAGCTGCGCGGCACCACCTGCGTCACCGTCGCCCACGGCACCCCGTGCCTCGGCCCGGTCACCCAGGCCGGCTGCGGCGCGCTCTGCCCGGCCTACGGGCGCGGCTGCTACGGCTGCTTCGGCCCCATGGAGACGCCCAACACCCGCGCCATGCTGCCGCTGCTGCGCCGCGACGGGGTGACGGAGGCGGACGCCGCCCGGCTCTACCGCACCTTCAACGCCGAGGCCCCCGGCTTCGCGGAGGCCGCCCGGGCGGCGACGGAGGAGGACAGCGGATGACCCACGGTTCCCAACGGCTGCTCACCGTCGGCGCGTTGGCCCGCGTCGAGGGCGAGGGCGCGTTGCACGTCGCGGTTCGCGGGGACGAGGTGGAGGCCGTCCGGCTGGAGATCTACGAGCCTCCGCGCTACTTCGAGGCTCTGCTGCGCGGGCGCAGTTACACCGAGCCGCCCGACCTCACCTCCCGCATCTGCGGAATCTGCCCGGTGGCGTACCAGATGAGCGCCTGCCGCGCGGTCGAGGAGGCCTGCGGGGTCGTGGTGGACGGCCAGCTGGCCCAGCTGCGAAGGCTGTTGTACTGCGGCGAGTGGATCGAGAGCCACACGCTGCACATCTACCTGCTGCACGCCCCCGACTTCCTGCACCTGCCCGACGCCCTGGCGCTGGCCCGCGCCGACGCGGCGCTGCTCCAGCGCGGGCTGCGGCTGAAGAAGGCCGGCAACGAGATCGTCGAGATCCTCGGCGGGCGCGCGATCCATCCGGTCAACGTCCGGGTGGGCGGCTTCCACCGGCTTCCGACGCAGGCCGAACTCGACCACCTGGCAATGGTGTTGCGCCAGGCGCGGACGGACGCCGAGGACACCCTCGGCTGGGTGGCCGGGTTCGAGTTCCCGCCGCTGACAGTCCGGCACGAGCTGCTCGCCCTGACCGAGCCAGACGGCTACGCCATCGACTCCGGCACCCCCACCGCCGCCCTCTCCGGCACCTTCGCGCTGCGGGACTTCGAGCAGCGCGTCCGGGAACACCAGGTGCCGCACTCCACCGCCCTGCACGCCACCCTCGTCGGCCGGCCCCACCTCACCGGGCCGCTCGCCCGCTGGAACCTCGGCAGCGAGCGGCTGCCCGACGGCATCCGCACCCTGGCCGCCGAGGCCGGGCTCGGCCAGCACTGCGACAACCCCTTCCGCACCATCGTGATCAGGGCGGTCGAGGTGCTGTGGGCCGTCACCGAGGCCCAACGCGTCATCGAGCGGTACGAGCGCCCGCTCGCCCCGGCCGTGCCCGTCGCGCCGCGGGCGGGCACCGGGTACGGCGCCACCGAGGCCCCGCGCGGACTGCTCTACCACCGGTACGACCTGGACGACGCCGGCATCGTCCGGCGGGCCGTCATCGTCCCTCCGACCGCGCAGAACCAGAGCGCGATCGAGGCCGACCTGCGGGCCTTCATCCAGCCCCGGCTGCACCTCGACGACGCCGAGTTGACCCGTCAGTGCGAGCAGGCGATCCGCAACTACGACCCCTGCATCTCCTGCGCGGCGCACTTCCTCGCCCTCACCGTGGACCGGGGTTGAGGGAGTGGGCGGCCAGCGGATCGTCGTCATCGGCGTCGGCAACGAGTACCGCCACGACGACGGCGCCGCCGTGGCCGTCCTGGCCGAACTCGCGGCGGGAGGCCTCGCCGCCGACCGCCTCACCCTCTGCGACGGTGAGTCCACCCGACTCATGGAGCTGTGGGAGGGCGCCGACCTGGCGGTCGTGGTCGACGCGGTGCACGGCCACCCTGGCGAGCCGGGCCGGATCCACCGGGTCACCGTCGACGCCGACCACCTGCTCGCCGACCCCCTGGCGGACGACGAGGCGGCGGCCGGAACCCACGGCCTGGGCCTCGGCCACGGTGTCGCGCTGGCCGCCGCACTCGGCAGGCTGCCGCGCGAGCTGCTGATCGTCGCGGTGGAGGGCGTGGACTTCTCGATCGGCGAGGGCCTGAGCCCGGCTGTCGTCGACGCGGTGCCGCGCGTCGTCGCCGAGGTCCGCCGGGCGGTGGAAGGGCACCGGGCGGAGGCGTCATGACACCGAACCGCGGACGGTCGAGGCCTGCGGCTCGCGAGCAGCAGCCGCCCGCCGTCACCGAAACCGAGCGCACCCGATCGGGCGGGTGCCTCCCCGTGCCCGGTCGGCCCATCCGTCCGCCGTTCCTCTTCCCCTGGGGCGCCGTCGGCGTCCGGAGTACGGTGGAAGAGCCGCTGTCCGCGGCCTGCGGGTTCGGTCCGTGGTGCCCCGGCGACAGCGTCAGGCCGATCCAGGCGAGCCAAGGGCAGGTGTTCCGACATGACCGCAACCTCCGAGCCCGGCGGTGCCCGGGTGTCCCACCCGGAGCCGCCCGCGCGGCTCTCGCTGGTCCCCGAGGGCGTCGCCCCGGGGCGGCTGGGCGGGGCCTGGTGGCCCCGTTCCCACGACCTCCTTCGTGAACTCCCCCCGCTGGCGGCGACGCTGGCCCCGTCGTGGGGAGAGATCCTCCGCGTCACCGTGAACCCGGCGCACTGGCCGGTCATCCCCCGGCGCGTCCCGGTCACCGGCCATGTCATCCACGTCGGCTGGTTCGAACAGGAACAGGACGCGGAGGAGGTGGTGGTGTGCTCCTTCGTGCCCCGCCGACTGGACCTCCTGGTGATTCCCCCCGGGACCGAGGCCCAGACCGCCGAGTGGCTGATGACGGCGGCATGCGAACCGGCCAACACCCGCACCGCCACCGAACTCCTGGCCGCCGCGGGCACCCCGACGGAAGGCGCACGGACAGGCGGGTGACCACGGTCAGTGGCGGACGGCGCTCCGCTCCCGACCGGCCGCCCCCTCCCGTGACGTCCCGCGATCGGCTCCCGCTCCGGACCGCTCGGGGCGGCACGCGTTCGCACCGCACTCAACGCGGTAGGCCTCGACCGAGGGTGTGAGCAGGCGGCGCCGACCACGGAAGACCACTGTCGGAGGAACGGCCATGACAGCAGCCGAAAGTGCAGGGCAGCGCACCACGGCCTGGGTGGTGGAGCGCCCCGGCCCGATGTGCTCGTCCCCGCTGCGCCGGGTGCAGCGGATGCTGGAACCGCCCGGACCCCGGGAGTTGTTGATCGAGGTCGGGGCCTGTGGAGTGTGCCGCACCGACCTGCACCTGGCCGAGGGCGACCTTCCGCCGCACCGGCCCGCCTGCACACCGGGGCACGAGATCGTCGGCCGGGTGCTGAGCACGGGCCGGGAGGTGCGGGAGTTCTCTCCCGGCGACCGGGTCGGCGCGGCCTGGCTCGCGAGCACCTGCGGCGGCTGCCGGTACTGCCGGGCCGGCCGCGAGAACCTCTGCCCGAACTCCCGGTACACCGGCTGGGACGTCCAGGGCGGCTACGCCGGACACACCCTCGTGGACGCCGGGTACGCCTACCCGCTCCCCGAGGGGCCGCCCGACGAGGACCTCGCCCCGCTGCTGTGCGCCGGCATCATCGGCTACCGCGCCCTGGAACGCGCGCAGCTGCCGCCCGGCGGACGGTTGGGCATCTACGGCCTCGGCGCCTCCGGGCACCTCACCGCGCAGCTCGCGCTCGCCCGGGGCGCCACCGTGCACGTCCTCACCCGGGCCGCGAGCGCCCGGCGCCTGGCCCTGGAGCTGGGCGCGTCCTCCGTCGGCGACGCCTACGACACACCGCCCGAACCCCTCGACTCGGCGATCCTGTTCGCCCCGGTCGGCGACCTGGTGCCGGTCGCGCTCGCCGCGCTGGACCGCGGCGGCACGCTGGCGGTGGCCGGGATCCACCTCACCGACGTACCCGCCCTCGACTACCAGCGGCACCTCTTCCAGGAGCGCAGTCTGCGCAGCGTCACCGCCAACACCCGTGAGGACGGCCTCGCCTACCTCGCGGAAGTCGCCCGGCACCACCCGGCGGTGCACGTGCAGCGCTACCCCATGAACCGTGCCGACGCCGCGCTGGCCGACCTCGCGGCGGACCGGGTCACCGGAGCCGCCGTCCTCATCACGCAGTGAAGGCTCCGGCCCGGGGACTGGTAGGCCCGCAGGCCGAGGTGCCGCGTATTCAAGCGCGGTCGACATGACGGACACGAAGAGCCATGACTCGGGCGCCGCGAGGCTGGGGGCGACGACCGGAGTCGAGCGGCGGGGCCCTGCAGCGGTGTACCGGTGCCAGGCCGCTCAGTCCGCCGCCTCGGCGTCCGCCACGGCCCGCTTGACGGCGGCGAAGCTGTCCGGGGTGACGGAGATCGAGTCGATCCCGGCGCGGACCAGGAAGCGGGTGAAATCCGGGTCGTTGCTCGGGCGTTGGCCGCACAGGCCGACGTGGCGGCCGGCCGTGTGGGCGGCGGCGATCAGGGTCTCGATGCTGCGGGTGACGGCCGGGTTCCGCTCGTCGAACAGGTGGGCGAGCAGGCCGGAGTCGCGGTCGACGCCGAGGGTGAGCTGGGTGAGGTCGTTGCTGCCGATCGAGAAGCCGTCGAAGCGCTCGGCAAACTGCTCGGCGAGCAGGATGTTGGCCGGGATCTCCGCCATCACGTACACCCGCAGGCCGTTCGTGCCCCGGGCGAGCCCGTTGTCGGCCATCACCGCCAGGACCTCGTCGGCCTCCTGCGGGGTGCGGCAGAACGGGATCATCACCACGACGTTGGTGAGCCCGAGTTCGTCCCGGGCCCGGCGCAGCGCCCGGCACTCCAGGGCGAAGCCCTCGCGGTACCCGGGGGCGTAGTAGCGGCTCGCGCCGCGCCAGCCGATCATCGGGTTGGCCTCGACCGGCTCGAACGGTGCGCCGCCGACCAGCCGGGCGTACTCGTTGGTCTTGAAGTCGCTGGTGCGCACCACCACCGGGTCCGGCCAGCGGGAGGCCGCGATCCGGGCGACGCCGTGGGCGAGCCGGTCGACGAAGTAGTCGGTCCGGTCCGGGTAGCCGTACGTCAGCTCGTTGACCAGCCGCCGGTCCTCGGCGGAGAGCCGCTCGGGGTGGACCAGCGCCATCGGGTGGACGCGCACCTGGTGGGCGACCACGAACTCGGTACGGGCCAGGCCCACGCCGTCCGCCGGCAGCCGCCACCAGCGGAACGCGGCACCCGCGTCGGCGAGGTTGAGCATGACCTTCGTCCGGGTGGCCGGCAGCGAGCCGAGATCGGTGTCGGTCGCCTCGTACGCGACCAGTCCGGCGTACACGTGGCCGTCCGCGCCCTCGGCGCAGCAGACCGTCACCTCCTGTCCGTCCGCCAGCACGGCCGTCGCGGTCCCGGTGCCGACCACCGCCGGCACTCCCAGCTCGCGGCTGACGATCGCCGCGTGCGAGGTGCGGCCGCCGTGGTCGGTGACGATCGCGGAGGCCCGCTTCATCAACGGCTCCCAGTCCGGGTCGGTGATCTGCGTGACCAGGACCGCGCCCTGCGGGAACCGCTCCAGTCCGACCGGATCGGCCAGCGCGCACACCGGTCCCGCCCCGATGGCCTCGCCGACGGCGATGCCGTCCACCAGCCGCTCGCCCGTGCCGGTGAGCCGGAAGCGGCGCAGCACCTCGCCCCGGCGGCGGGACTGCACGGTCTCCGGACGGGCCTGGACGAGGAACAACTGCCCGCTGATCCCGTCCTTGGCCCATTCGAGGTCCATCGGGCAGCCGTAGTGCTCCTCCACGGCCATCGCCCACTCGGCGAGCGTGCGGATGTCACCGATGCCGAGCACCCGGGCCGCCCGCTCCCCGGGCTCGGTGTCGACGGTCCGGGTCGAGCCGTTCGCGGCGTACACGGCCTTGCGGCGCTTGGCCCCGAGCTGTACCTGGATCACCGGGTCGAGCCGGTGGTCCTTGAGCGTCGGCTTGAACACGGTGTACTCGTCCGGGTCCACCTGCCCGCTCACCACCGTCTCGCCCAGCCCCCAGGCCGCACTGACGATCACCACGCCGGGGAAGCCGGTCTCGGTGTCCAGGGTGAACGCCACGCCCGCGCCCGCGAGGTCGGAGCGCACCATCAGCTGGACGCCGACGGACAGGGCCAGCGCGAGCTGGTCGAAGCCCGTCCGCTCGCGGTAGTCGATCGCCCGGTCGGTGAACAGCGAGGCGTAGCAGCGCAGGCAGGCGGCGAGCAGGGCCTCCGTCCCGCGGACGTTGAGGAAGGTCTCCTGCTGGCCCGCGAAGCTCGCCTCCGGCAGGTCCTCGGCGGTGGCGCTGCTGCGCACGGCGACGTCGGGGTCCTGACGCCCGGCCTCACGGGCGAGCCGTTCGTACGCCTGCGCCACGTCCCGTTCCAGCGCCGGCGGCAGGGGCGTGGCCAGCACGGCAGAGCGGATCGCGCCGCCGACCTCGGGCAGCGGGGCGCCCTCGTGCAGGCGGTCGAGCTGCCCGGCGATCCGCTCGCGCAGGCCGCCGGTGTCCAGCAGCTCCCGGTAGGCGTCGGCGGTGGTCGCGAAGCCGTCCGGCACCCGGACGCCGGTGGGCCCCAGCCCGTTGATCAGCTCGCCGAGCGAGGCGTTCTTGCCGCCGACCAGGCCGACGTCCTCCCGGCCGAGGTCGCGGAAGGGGATGACACGGCGCATGGCTTCCTCCAGGCGCGCTGGCAGGGCGGCCGCACGGCGCCGGAGGCGCCGGGGGCTCCGTCCCTGTCACTGTCCGCCCTGCCCGGAGACGCGGGACAGTGCCGCAGGGGCTCGGGCTCGGGTCCGGTCGGCGGCCGGACCGGGGCCGTTCGACCCAGGGGCCGACCGTCCCGCCGCCTCGCCGGGATACCGTGCACCGTCACCGAGGGGCGATACGGGAGCCTGCCATGGGACGACCGGTCGAGAGCGGGCAGCCGCGACTACGGCGTCAGCTGGGCGTGTTCGACGCCGTGGTCGTCGGTCTGGGGTCGATGGTCGGCGCGGGGATCTTCGCCGCCTTGGCTCCGGCCGCCGGCGCGGCCGGCTCGGGCCTGCTGCTCGGGCTGGTGCTCGCGGCGGTGGTGGCGTACTGCAACGCGACCTCCTCGGCCCGGCTGGCCGCCCGGTACCCGCAGTCCGGCGGGACGTACGTCTACGGGCGCGAGCGGCTGGGAGAGTTCTGGGGCTACCTGGCCGGTTGGGGGGTTCGTGGTCGGCAAGACCGCGTCCTGTGCCGCGATGGCGCTGACGGTGGGCGGCTACGTGTGGCCCGGTCGGGCGCACGCGGTGGCGGTGGCCGCAGTGGTGGCGCTGACGGCGGTGAACTACGCCGGCGTGCAGAAGTCCGCGTGGCTGACCCGGGCGATCGTCGCGGTGGTGCTGGCGGTGCTCGCCGCCGTCGTGGTGGCCGCGCTGACCTCGGGCGGCGCGGAGGCGTCCCGGCTGGACGTCGGTGCGGACGCCACGGCGCACGGGATCCTCCAGGCGGCGGGCCTGCTGTTCTTCGCGTTCGCCGGCTACGCCCGGATCGCCACCCTCGGGGAGGAGGTCCGCGACCCGGCCCGCACCATCCCCCGGGCCGTCCCGGTGGCGCTGGGCACCGCGCTCGCCGTCTACGCCCTGGTCGCCGTCGCGGTCCTCGCGGTGCTCGGGCCCGAACGCCTGGCCGCGGCCGCTGCGCCGCTGGACGAGGCCGTCCGAGTGGCGGGCGCCGGTTGGCTGGCCCCGGTGGTGCGGGCGGGGGCGGCCGTGGCCGCGCTCGGCTCGCTGCTCGCCCTGATCCTCGGAGTCTCCCGCACGACGCTCGCGATGGCCCGCGACCGGCACCTCCCACACGCGCTGGCGGCGGTCCACCCCCGGTTCCAGGTGCCGCACCGCGCCGAGCTCGCGGTCGCCGCCGTCGTCGCGGTGGTGGCGGCGACCGCGGATGTGCGCGGGGCGATCGGGTTCTCCTCCTTCGGGGTGCTGGCCTACTACGCCGTCGCGAACGCCTCGGCGTGGACGCTGACCAGGGCAGAGGGCCGCCCGCCGAGGCTGGTTCCCGCAGTCGGCCTGGCGGGCTGTCTGGTGCTGGCGTTCGCCCTGCCCCTGTCCGCGGTGCTCTCGGGAGCCACCGTCCTGGCGGCCGGCGCCGTCGCCTACGCGGTGCGCCGGGGTGTCTCCTCGTAGGCCACGGTCGCCGTGCGGCCCCGCGGCCGGGGTCGTACGGCCCTATGGGCGGGCGCGAGGGCGAGCGAGCCTGGCCGTGGGGGGCGGCACGTGGAGAGCGGGGCGGGGCCTGCCAGGCCCGGCCTGCACGCTCATGTGCCGGTACCTACCGCTACGGCCGGATCACGGAGGCCCAGCCATGACCGAACCAGTCATCGTCGGTGTGGACAGCTCCGGACGGAGCCTGCGCGCCCTGGTGTGGGCCGCCCACGAGGCGGCCCTGCGCGGGGCCCGACTGCGCGTCGTCCATGTGCTGCCCACCTGGGAGCACGACATCCCGTTCCACCCGCCCGGCATGTGGCTCAACGTCCGTGACCGGGGCGCCGACATCGTCGCCGAGGCCGCGGCGATCGCGACGGAGAGCCAACCCGGCCTCGACGTGTCACCGGAGCTGATCATCGGACGTCCGGCGACCGTGTTCATCGACGCGGCCGAGCACGCGAGCGCGGTCGTGCTCGGCGCCCGGGGAGAGGGCGGGCTGCGCAACGTGCTGCTCGGCTCGGTCAGCCTCCAGGTGGTCGGGCACGCGGCCGCCCCGGTCGTCGTGGTCGGCTACGTGAACAGCGGGCACGACCGGATCCTGGTCGGTACCGACGGCTCCGCGGGCTCCACGGCGGCGCTCGGCTACGCCTTCGAGGAGGCGTCCCTGCGCAAGGCCGTGCTGTACGTCCTGCGGTCCTGGGGCATGCCGGCGACCGCGGAGGCCGGCGCCGCGGCGGCGGACCCCGGGGAGGTCACCGCGCGGCTCCGGCGTGAGATGGGTGAACAGCTCGTCGGCCTGCGGGCCCGCCACCCGGACGTCACGGTCCAGGAGGAACTGGTCCGCTCCGGGCCGAGCGCCGCGCTGATCCGCGCCTCCGAGCGGGCCGACCTCGCCGTGGTCGGCTCCCGTGGCAAGGGTGGTTTCCACGGACTCGCCATGGGCTCCGTCAGCCACGCGCTGCTGCAGTACGCGATGTGCCCGGTGGCGGTGGTCCGACCGGTGGGCGGGGCGGACGCGGCCTGACCGGCATCACGCGCCGGGCCGGCCCTCCGGGCGTCGGCCCGGCCCGGGACGCGACGAACGTGGTCGGCCCGGATCCTGTCGCGTCCCGGCCGGTACCGGCGGGGGCCGCTGCCGGCGCCGGGCGGGTTCAGTACCGGGGCGAGGGAACGGTCACGACCGGGCAGTGCGCGCGGTGCAGCAGGCCGTGCGGGACGGAGCCGAGCCGCATCCCGGTGAAGCCGCCGTGCCCCCGGCGGCCGACGACGACGACGGCGAGGGCGTGTTCGGCGGCCTCGGCCAGCTTCTCGACCGGGTGGCCGCGCATCAGCTCGTGGGTCGTGGCGACGTCGGGGTGGAGCTCGCGCCGGCCGGCGGTGGTCTCGAAGAGCATCCGGCGCAGGATCCGTTCGGTGTCGCGTTCGTCGAGGTTGACGACCGGCGGGCGCTGCCACACCCAGACGATGCGCAGCGCCGCACGCCGTTCGGCGGCGAGGTCGAAGGCGAAGTCCACGGCGGTCGCCGAGGACGGGCTGCCGTCCACACCGACCACGACGTAGGGCGGGTCCTGGGTGACGTGCTCGGGATCGCGGACGACCACCGCCGGGCAGTGGGCCTGCGCGCTCACCGGGACGGCCACCGAGTAGACGCTCAGCACCTCCGCGGCCCGGCGCAGCCGACGGGATCCGAGCACGACCAGAGTGGCGTGGGCGGACTCGCGGCACAGCGCCGGGGCGGGGACGTCCTCGACCACGGCGGTGGTCACCGCCAGCCCGGGGTGCCGCTCCCGGGCCACCGCGCAGGCCCCGTCGAGCGCCTCGTCGGCCCGCTGGCGCAGGGCCGTGTGGTACCGGCCCTCGTCGAAGGCGCGGAACTCGCGGAACGGCGACGGTACGGCGTGCACCAGCCGCAGCGGCAGGCCTCGGCGGTCGGCCTCGTCGGCGGCCCAGGCGGCAGTCATCGGGCCGGTGTCGAGCGCGTCGACGCCGAGGACGACGGGATCGCGCTGGGGCCGTCGGAACGCACGGGTGTCATGGCTCCTCCTCGGGCCCGGTGACCGGACCCCGACTCCGACCCTAGGCAGGCCCGAGGCCCCACCCGCGACTCCCCGGCCGGCCCCTCGGCCCGTCAGTCGGCGAAGAGGTGCGGGTTGGGCGGTACGGGCGCGGCGGCCCCGTGCTCGTTGCGGAAGTGGTGGATCCGGGCGTCCGGGCCGGGGAAGTACTCCGTCACCCGGTCGCTGTCGGACCAGTGCACGTCGTACGGCGGGCTGCCGTCCGGGTGGTGCAGGCCGACGATCTCGCTGTCCCTCCTGGTGGCTCCGGGCCGGGTGCCCTGGACGATGATGCGGTCTCCCACGGCGGCTTTCATGCCGTCCTCCCAGGGTCGGTACGTTGGACGGGCCGACCGTCCGTACCTCCATGGCACCACTGCGGGTGGGGTGGTGCAGGGGCCGGACGGTCCCGGGCCGGGGCCCGCCGGCCCAAGCGGCCGGTGCCCGACCTACGGTGTGCTGGGCGAGCGCAGGCGCGGCGGACGGCCCGCACCCCACGGAGGCGAACGAGATGAACGGCACCGACCGGACGACGGGTGAGCGGCGGATCGTCGTCGGCGTGGACGGCTCGCGCCCGTCCCGAGCAGCGCTGCGCTGGGCTCTGGGGGAGGCCCGGCTGACCGGTGCCGTCGTGGAGGCGGTGACCAGCTGGGATGAGCCGGGCGTCTACGGACGGGGCATCACGGTGTCCCCGGAGGAGTCCGACGCCGTCGCCGGGGCGGAGCTCGCCGAGCTGGTGACGCGGGAGACGGTCCGGGCCCCGGGGGCCGCCGTGCGGCAGCGGGTGGAGCACGGCAGCGCCGGCGAGGTCCTGGTGAAGCTCTCCGAGGGGGCCGCACTCCTGGTGGTCGGCAGCCGGGGCCTCGGCGGCTTCGTCGGCGCGCTGCTCGGCTCGGTCGCCCGGTACTGCGTCCGGCACGCCCACTGCCCCGTGGTCCTCGTCCGTGGCGACTTCGCGGCCGGCCCGGTCGGGGGCGGGCGACCCGCAGCGAGGGGCCCCTCGGGCCAGTCACCAGGGCCGTCAGGCCCTCGGGAGACAGAGGCGGGTTCGGCAGACTGACCTACGACAGCACCTGCCACCCCGGCAGGGAGGAGGCGCGTCATGTCCGTCGCAGCCACCACGCACAGGCATCCGGCCTCGCGCACGTCCCTGCGCCAGCACGTCCGCCGGGCCGCCGGCCGGGACGGCAATCCGCTCTGCCGCCCGGTGGACCGGGCGTACAGCCGTCTGGTCGCGGGGCTGGCGTTGACGATGCTCGCCACGTTCGTGGTGGCTTCGGTGGCGGCGCTCCTGGTGTTCGGCGCCGAGACGCACACCGCGCAGCAGGTGGCCCGACACCGGCACGTCGTCACCGCCGTCACCACCGGCGCGGCCCGGTCGGACGATCTGCGGGCGGGAAACCCGCAGGCGCACGCTCCGGCCCGCTGGACGTACCCGGTCGGGCCGGGTGGCGGGGTCGTCCCGGTGCCGGAGGGCACGGTCGCCGGGACGGCCGTTGCGACCGGGCTGAACGACGCCGGGAACCCGGTCGGCGCGCCCAAGGCGGCCACGGAAATCCTGTCGGATGCCGCCCTGGCGGGCCTGGGCACGGTCTTCGTGCTCGGGCTGGCGGCGGAGGGCGGCTTCGCGCTGCGCCGCCACACGCTGGACCGGCGGGCGGAGGAGGACTGGGAGCCCGCCTGGGAGCAGGTCGAGCCGCTCTGGTCCGGGCGGAAGTGAGGGAGCGGTGCCGGGTGGCGGACCGGTGTCAGAGGTGGAAGCGGCGGGTCTCGCCCGGCCGGACCGTCGTCTGCGTGCCGCGCAGGCGGATCAGGACCGGCTCCTGGCGGTCCTCGCGCAGGCTCACCGTGACCGAGCGCCGGTCGACGGCGATCGTGAGGCCCCAGTGGCCCCGGTAGCGCAGGTCGAGGTCCAGCCGGCCGAGGGCGGACGGCAGGTGCGGGTCGAGCCAGAGAGCGTCCTCGCGGACCTCCAGACCGGTGTAGCAGCGCTGTAGCAGGTCGACCGCGCCCGCCATCGCGCCCAGGTGGACGCCCTCGGCCGTGGTGCCGCGCTGGCTGTCCCGCAGGTCGGCCGCCAGGGTGTCGCGGAAGTACCGCCAGGAGGCGCGGCGGTCGGATCGGGTGAGCACCCAGGCGTGCACCACGGAGCTGAGCGTCGAACCGTGGACGGTGCGCCGCAGGTAGTAGTCGGTGGTGCGGCGGAGCAGTTCGTGGCCGGCGGGGTAGCCCAGGTGCCGCAGCAGGTCGCGGACCTCGCGGGCGGAGAACAGGTACCAGAGCATCAGGGTGTCGGCCTGTTTGGACGCCTTGTAGCGGTTGACCGTGTCGCCCTCGGCCTCCAGGACGCGGTCGAGGCGGCGCAGGTCGGGGTAGCGGCGCCGGTAGGCCGCCCAGTCGAGCTCGGCGAGCCGCTGGTAGCCGTCGAACTGGCTGAGGACGCCTTCGTGGAACGGGACGTGGAGGTGGCGGCCGACCTCCTGCCAGCGGTCCAGCTCCAGGGCGTCGAGCGAGAGGCGCTCCAGCAGTTCCTCGCGCCGGTAGCCGGGCAGGACGTCCAGGGCGTCCTGGGCCCGGGCCAGCACCCAGGAGGCCAGCACGTTGGTGTAGGCGTTGTCGTCCAGACCGGGCCGGTCGGCCCCCGGGTAGGCGTCGTGGTACTCGTCGGGGCCGAGCACACCGCGGACCGACCAGCGCCCGCGCCCCTGGTCGTAGACGGCGGCGGAGGACCAGAACCGGGCGATCTCCAGCAGCGTCTCGGCACCCGCCGAGGCGAGGAAGTCCCGGTCCCCGGTGGCCTGGTAGTACTGCCACACGTTGTAGGCGACCGCGGAGCCGACGTGCCGCTGGAGGTGGCTGTGGTCGGGCAGCCAGCGGCCGGACAGCGGGTTCAGGTGCAGCTGCTGGGATTCCTCGCGGCCGTCGCTGGCGCTCTGCCACGGGTACATCGCCCCGCGCAGGCCGATCCGGCGGGCCTCCTGGCGGGCGGCGTCCAGACGGCGGTGGCGGTAGCGGAGCACGGCGCGGGCGAGTTCGGGCAAGCGCAGGTTGAGCAGCCGCAGGACGAACAGCTCGTCCCAGAAGACGTGTCCCCGGTACGCCTCGCCGTGCAGCCCGCGGGCCGGGACGCCGACGTCCAGGTCGATCGAGTGCTCGGAGTAGGTCTGGAGCAGGTGGAACAGGTTCAGGTGCAGCGGACCGGTGCCGTCGAAGTCCGCCTCGATCCGGCATCGGCGCCACAACTCCGCCCATCGCACGGTGTGTTCGGCCAGCAGGTCGTCGAAGCCCCCGGCCTCGGCGGCGAGCAGCCGACAGGCGTGCAGCGGGGTCTCGATCGCCCGGTCGCGGGAGGTGTGCAGGGCCACGGTCTTCTCCACCGTCACCGGCCGGCCGAGCCGGGCCCGCACGGTGAGGAGGTGGGCCGTCCAGCCGTCACGGCACTCGCCGGTCACCGTGGCCCGTCGCGCCCTGGTCCGGGCGCACAGGGCGATCCGAAGGGGCGAGCCGGCCGCGGCGGCCTCCAGCCAGAGCAGCCCGTCGCCGTCCACGCCCTGGCCGGCCGTGACGAGGTGTTGCTCGGCCAGCCCCCGGTAGCGGGCGACGCCGGTGTTGGCGACGGCGCCGTCCAGCGCCGAGCGGACTTCCAGCGCACCCGTCCAGTTCTCCGGCGTGAACGTGCTCTCCAGAGCGAGCAGGTGCGGCCGGGCCTGGCTGGCGAGGCGGCGCTGGACCAGCCGGGTCCGTCGGCCCTGGCCGTCGACCACGAGGGCGGTGCGGGTCAGCAGGCCCCGGCGCAGGTCCAGCTCGACGGTCTGTTCGGCGGGCGGACCGGCGAACCAGTCGCCGCCGACCGGGCGGAAGGTCAGCGGCAGCCAGTTCGGGCAGTTGACCAGGTCCTCGTTGGTCACCACCCGCCCCGCGACCGTCGACTCCGCCCGGTCGTAGCAGCCCGCCAGGTACGTCCCCGGGTAGTGCACCCCGTCCGCGAACGCTTCCGGCGCGGCACCCCGGCTGACCACGTAGCCGTTGCCGACCGCGCACAGCGCCTCCCGTAGCCCCTCCTCGGCCGGGTCGAAGCCCCGGTAGCGGAGGGTCCAGGGGTCGGGCATGACGGGGTACCCCGCCGGTGTGTGCGTTGCCACGACGAGACCTCCGTTGCCGACCGGCCTGACCCCAGTCTGAGCAACGCCCGACCGGCCCGCCCCTCGGACGGTGCGCGGCCGGGCAGCCGGGCAGCCGGGCAGCCGGGCCGCCGGGCCGCCGGTCGGCCGGGCGGGCGGGGCCGGTCGGCCCTCCCGTGGCCGTGGCCGGGCGTGGAGGCTGGAGGAGACCGATCGGCGAGGGCCGAGGAGACGCGCCATGTCCACCGTTCATCCGCCGCGCAGCACCGCCGAGGCGCTGCTGGCCGACGGCACCACCGTCGGGATCCGCCCACTCGGCCCGCGGGACCACCAGGCGGTGCTCGACCTGCACACCACCGGGATGTCCGAGGAGAGCCGTCGGATGCGGTTCTTCGGGGTCAGCCGCAACGCGCCGGGGCAGGCCGCCGACCGGCTGTGCGGGCCGCCGCGCCCCGGCCTGCTGGCGCTGGGGGCCTGGATGGGGGAGGAACTGCTCGGCGAGGCCGACTGCGAACCGCTGGACGACCCGCCGGAGACGGCGGAACTGGCGCTCGCGGTGGCCGACCACTGGCACGGCCGAGGCGTCGCCACCCTGCTCCTGGAGCACCTCGTGCACGCCGCCCGGGCGGCCGGCATCCGTGCTTTCGAAGCCGACACCCTGTTCGGCAACCGCGCGGTGCACAAGGTCTTCGCCGACCTCGGCCTGCCCGTCCAGCGTCGCTTCGCGCACGGCGAGGTCAGGCTCCGGGTCCCGCTGGAGGAGACGGACGAGCGCTACCGCGCCGCGGTCGACGAACGCGGGCGCCGGGCCGACCTGGCGAGCCTGGCGGCGCTGCTGCGCCCGGCCTCGGTCGCGGTGGTCGGGGCGTCCCGCCGGGAGGGGTCGGTCGGGCGGACCGTCCTCGGGAAGATCCGGCAGGGCGGCTTCACCGGGCCGGTCTGGGCGGTCAACCCGCACGCGGACGAGGTCGGCGGCGAGCGCGCGTACCCGTCCGTCGGCGCGCTGCCCGCCGTGCCGGACCTCGCCGTGCTGGCCGTGCCCGCCGCCGCGGTCCCAGGGGTGGCCGAGGAGTGCGGCGCCGTCGGGGTCCGGGCGCTGGTGGTGCTCACCTCCGGGCTCGGGCCGCAGGAGGCCCGGCGGCTGATGCGCGCCTGCCGCCGCCACAGCATCCGCCTGGTCGGGCCGAACAGCCTGGGCATGGCCCAGACCGAACCCGCGATCCGGCTGGACGCCGAGTTCGGCGGCGCCTTCCCCCGGCCGGGCAGCGCCGGGGTGGCCGTCCAGAGCGGTGGGGTGGGGATCGCGCTGCTCTCGCGGCTGGCCTGGCTGGGCATCGGGGTGTCGAGCTTCGTCTCGCTCGGCGACAAGTACGACGTCAGCGGCAACGACCTGCTCCAGTGGTGGGAGGCGGACGGCCGGACCGATCTGGCGCTGCTCCACCTGGAGTCCTTCGGCAGCCCGCGCGCCTTCGCCCGTACCGCCCGCCGCGTGACCCGGACCATCCCGGTGCTCACCGTCGACGCCGGACGCTCGACGGCCGGCCGCCGGGGCGCCGCCTCGCACACCGCGGCCGCCGCCACCCCCACCGTGACCCGGGAGGCGCTGTTCCGGCAGGCGGGCATCACGGCCACCCGGAGCATCGAGGAACTCGTCGAGGCCGCCGCCCTGTTGCACGCCCAGCCGCTGCCCGCTCCGCGCAGCGCGGTCGCCGTGGTGTCCAACGCCGGCGGCATCGGCATCCTGGCCGCCGACGCCTGCGTCGAGGCGGGCCTGGAACTGCCGGAACTCCCTGTGGAACTGGGGGATCTGCTTCCGCCCGGCGCCTCCGTCCGTAACCCGGTGGACACCACAGCGGCGGTGCGTCCGACCGAACTCGCCCTCTTCCTACGCGCGTTGGAGCGCGAGGAGGCCGTCGACGCGATCCTGGTGTGCCTGGCCCCGACGGCGCTGTGCGCCACCCCCGCGCAGGAACCGGTGCGCGCCCTGCTGGAGGCCCCGGCCCGGCGACGCGTCCCGATCGCCGCCGTGCTGCTCGACCAGCAGGTGCCCGTGCGCTACCGCGGCTGCGCCGACGGCGGCATGCTGCCGGCCTACTCCGACACCCTCGCCGCCGCCCGCGCCCTCGCGCACGCCCGGGACCGCGCCCGGTGGCTCGCCGAAGCCCCCTCCGTGCCCGCCGAAGCCCCGGACTGCGACCGGCGCACCGCCCGCAGCCTGGTCGACGGCTACCTCACCACCCACCCCGAGGGCGGCTGGCTCGACCCGCTGACCACCGCCGATCTGCTGGAGGCCTACGGGCTGCCGCTGACCACCACGGTCTGGGCCCGCGACGAACACGCGGCCTCCGTCGCCGCCACCGGTCTGCGCCGGCTCGGGCACGAGGGGAAGGCGGCCATGAAGGCGTACTGGCCCGGCCAGGTGCACAAGAGCGCGCTGGGCGCCGTCCGCACCGGCCTGGCCACCGATGCCGAAGTGCGCTGTGCCTACCGCGAGTTCACCCAGAAGTTCGGTCCTCAGCTGGCCGGGGCGGTGGTCCAGCCGATGGCGGCGCCCGGGGTGGAACTGCTCGCCGGCGTGGTCCAGGACCGGGTCTTCGGCCCGCTCGTCGTCCTCGGGGCGGGCGGCACCGCCGCCGACGTCCTGGCCGACCGGGTGGCCCGGCTCGCCCCGCTCAGCGAACGCGACCTGACCACCATGGTCACCGAACTCCACAGCGCACCGCTGCTGTCGGGCGGCGCCGGCGCGCCCCCGGTGGACCTCGCCGCCGTGCGGTCCGTGCTCGCCCGGCTGTCCCGGCTGGCCGACGACCTCCCGGAACTCGTCGAGGCCGACCTCAACCCCGTCATCGCCCGGCCCGACGGCGCGCTCTGCGTGGACGCCCGGGTCCGCCTCGAACCGAGGCCGTCCTTCGACCCCTACCTGCGGCGGCTGCGTCGGCCGGCAGCCACCGAGGGGGAGTGGGCACCGTGAAGCACAGCATCCTCGACGGCACGTCGGCCGACACCTTCCCGGCCTCAGGTTCCGCACGACCGCCCGGCAGGACCCGGGTCGGCGACTGCATGAGCCGCCCCGGCGTCGCCGTCACCCCGGGCACCGACTTCGCCACCGTCGCCGCCGTGCTGAGCGCCTCGCGGCGCGGCATCGTGCCCGTGGTGACGGCGGACGGCACCGTCACCGGCGTGGTCGCCGTGTCCGACCTCCTCGCCGCCTACGCCGAGGAGGACCGCGAGGGCGAACTGCTCGCCCGCGACCTGATGGCCTCCCCCGGCGTCACCGTCACGGACGACACCGGCATCGTCGAGGCGGTGGCCCTGCTGGCCGGGCGCTCGCTGCACCACCTGCCCGTCGTGGACGGCGACGGCCGGCTGGTCGGGCTGCTGTCCTCGCACGACCTGCTGGACGCCCTGCGTCGCGTCGACGAGGAGATCAGGGCCGAGGCCCTCGAACTCGCCCTCACCCCCGGCAGCGGCGTCGCCCCGAGTTCGCTGCACGTCCGCTGCGAACGCGGCCGGGTCGCGGTGACCGGCCGCACCCGCACCCGCAGCGACGCGGCGGCGCTCTGCCTCCAGATCGCCCGCATCGAGGGACTCACCGGCCTCGCCGACCACCTCGCCTGGGACCTCGACGACGGCGTTCCGCCGGTCGGTTGACCGCACCCCGGCTCACGACGGAAGGCTCGCAAGGGAAGGCTCACAACGGAACGACCGCCACCGGGCACTGGGCGTGCTGGATCACCGCCTGGCTGGTGGAGCCGAGCCGGCCGAGCGGACCGTTCGGCCGGCCGTGGCGGCCCACCACGACCAGCCGCTGGTCGGCCGACGCCGCCACCAGTTCCTTCGCGGCCCCCGACCGCACGACCGACGTGGTGACGGCGACGTCCGGGAACCGCTCGCGCCAGCCCGCCAGCACCTCGGCGAGCAGCCGCTCGTGCTCCGCCGCGATGTGTCCCTCCTCGTAGACCGGTGGGACCTCGTGGCCCGGGCCGAGCAGCGGGGGGTAGCTCCAGGCATGGAGCACGGCCAGGGGGAGGGACTGCCGTAGGGCGGCCTCGAAGGCGTAGGCGAGCACCGGGCCCTCCGCTTCCCTGCCCTCGACCCCGACCGCCACGCCGCCCTCGGTCACCGGCTCGTGGTGCACCACCACGATCGGACACGGCGCGTGGGCGGCCGCGTACAGGCTGGTCGAGCCCACGAGCAGTTCGGGGAAGCCTCCCGAGCCCCGGTCGCCGACCACGAGCAGCTCCGCGCCCGCCGCGGCCCCGACCAGGGTCTCGCGCGGCGGACCGTCGACGAGCTCGGCCGCGACGGTGAGCCCCGGGTGGCGGGCGGCGACCCGGGCCCACTCCGCGTCGAGGCGCTGGGCCTCGGCCGGCCCGGTGCCGCCGTACCTGGCGTGGACCAGCCGCAGGTCCGCCCGTCGGCGGAAGGCCTCGTCGACCGCCCAGTCGACCGCGGCCCGGCTCCGGGTCGACGGGTCCACGCCCACCACGACGAATCGGTTCATCGACGGCACCTCCGCACCGTGTCGATCGGCCCCGTCCCTCAGGCTATGTCGCTCACCGGATCAGCACCCGTTCGCCCGAGCGCGGCACCACGGCGGTCCAGCCGAGCTCGCGGTCGATCCGGTCGCGCAGCTCCTCCGAGCCCTCCGGCTCGCCGTGGACGAGGTAGACCGTGCTGGGCGGCGGCGCGGGACGCAGCCACTCGATGATCTCGGCGGCGTCGGCGTGCGCGGAGAAGGCGGGGACGTTGACGACCTCCGCGCGCACCGGGACGTAGGTGCCGTACATCTTCAGCGCTCGGGCGCCGTCCACCAGGTCCCGGGCCCGGGTGCCCTCGGCGGCGTAGCCGACCACCACGACGGTGTTGCGGGTGTCGGGCAGCAGCCGGCTCAGGTGGTGCACGACCCGGCCGCCGGTGGCCATGCCGGAGGCGGAGACGATGACCGCGGGGCCGTGCGCGCGGTCCAGGGCGAGCGATTCCTGGAGCGAGCGGACCAGGGTGAAGGGCTCCGGGTCCAGGGCGGCCGGGCCCTCGGCGAGGACGTCGGGGCGCAGCTGGTCGGAGCCGGCCGCGAAGGCGTCCCGGTAGATCTGCAGGGTGGCGAGGGCCATCGGGCTGTCCACGTAGACCGGCACGGCAGTCGGCAGCCGGCGGGCCCGGCGCAGTTCGGCGAGCTGGTGCAGCACGACCTCGGTGCGGTCGACCGCGAAGGACGGGATGACGACGGTGCCGCCCCGGGCCAGGGTGCGCTCCAAGGCCTGGGCGAACCACTCGCGGGCGGCCGTCTCGTCGTGCTGCCGGTGGCCGTACGTGGACTCCATCAGCAGGACGTCGGCGCCGGTGAACGGCTCGGGCGGGCGCAGCAGCGGGTGGACGGGGCGGCCGAGGTCGCCGCTGGCGGCGATGGTGTGGCCGTCCTCCAGGGTGAGGTGGGCCCAGGAGGAGCCGAGGATGTGCCCGGCTCGGTGCAGCCGCAGCACGATGCCGGCGGTGATCTCGACGTCGGTGTCCAGCGGGACGGGGTCGAACATCCGCAGCGCGTTCTCGACGTCCTCGTCGTCGTAGAGCGGCTGGGCCGGGCGGTGCTTGGACCAGCCGTGCTCGTTGGCGTGGTCGGCCTCCTCGCGCAGCAGGTGGGCGCTGTCGCGCAGGATCAGCTCGGCGATCCGGGCGGTGTCGGGGGTGGTCAGCACCGGCCCGCGGAAGCCGTCGCGGACGAGCCGGGGCAGGTAGCCGCAGTGGTCCAGGTGGGCGTGGGTGAGCACCACGGCCCGCACGTCGGCCGCGTCCAGGGGCAGCGGGCGCCGGTTGCGGCGGCGCAGTTCGGCCAGGCCCTGGAAGAGGCCGCAGTCGATCATCAGGCGGGCGTGGTCGGTCTCGACCAGGAACTTGCTGCCGGTGACGGTGCCCACGCCGCCGAGGAAGGTCAGCAGGCCCGGTCGGGGCCGCGGTCGGGGTCCGCCGCTCTCCGTCGTCATGGCCGCCTCCAGCGGGACTCGGGGTTTCCATCGTCGCGCCGTCCGGCCGTGCTGTCCTGGGCCGGATCGGACCAGGTGACAGGGACCGTCCGGCCCTGTCCGGCGGCGTGGGGCGGGCGGACAGTGAAGGCGGGACCACCGGAGGAGGAGTGAGGATGATGCAGCACCGCAGCGTCAACGAGGTGATGACCCATGAGGTCGTCACCGCCCGGCCCGACACACCGTTCAAGGAGGTCGCGGCGCTGTTCCACCGCAACGACATCACCGCGATACCGGTGATCGACGACCAGAGGCGGCCGCTCGGCATGGTGTCCGAGGCGGACCTGATCCGCAAGGAGGCCGTGCTGCCGGATCCGGAGGGCCGCTTCCCGGGCCGCTGGCTGGACGCCGAGGACCGAGCCCGTGCCGAGGCGGAGACCGCCGGTGGGCTGATGACCAGCCCTGCGGTCACGGCCCGCCCCGGCTGGTCGGTGCCCGAGGCCGCCCGTGCCATGGACAGGCACAGGGTCAAGCGCCTGGCGGTCGTCGACGAGATCGGCCGCCTGGTCGGCATCGTCAGTCGCCGGGACCTGCTGGAGGTGTTCCTGCGCCACGACGCGGCCATCCTGGAGGAGATCCACCACGACGTGCTCGGCCGGACCCTGTGGCTGGCTCCCGGTGACGTCCAGGTGGCGGTGCACGACGGTGTGGTCACGCTGACGGGCAGGCTCCCGCGCCGCAGCCTGGTCCCGATCACCGAGCAGCTGTGCCGCGCCGTGGACGGCGTGGTCGCCGTCCACGCCACGCTCGACTGGACCGAGGACGACACCGGTCAGCAGTTCGAACACCCTCGCGCCTACCGCGCAGCACCGTAGGAGGCTGTCGTGACCCGCACACCGAGCACCGTCGCCGACGTGATGACCCACGGGGTGGTCGCCGTCGGCCGCGACGCGGACTTCCGTGAGGTCGCCGAGACGCTGCAGCGCTGGCAGGTCAGTGCGGTTCCCGTGCTGGCCGGGGACGGCCGGGTGGTCGGGGTGGTCTCCGAGGCCGACCTGCTCACCGCCCGGGACCGTGACGGCGAGCGCGCCGACGCGCTGACGGCGGGGCGGATGATGTCCGTCCCGGCGGTCACCGTGCACCCCGGCAGCCCGCTCAACGAGGCCGGCCGGGCGATGGCCCGCGGCCACCTCAAGCGGCTGCCGGTGGTCGACGAGGAGGACTACCTGGTCGGCATCGTCAGCCGGGGCGACCTGCTGAAGGTCTACCTCGACGATGACCGCGAACTCGCCGACCGGGTCCGCTTCGAACTGGTCGCCACCCTCGGGCCGGCCGCTGCGGCGGACACCGACGTCCGCTCCGAGAACGGCCTGGTCACCCTGACCGGCGGCCTGCCCGCCCCCGTCACCGCCCCCGTCCTGGAACGGCTGGTGCGCTCCGTACCCGGCGTGGTCGGCGTCGAACTCAGGCTCGCCACGCCCGCCTGAACGGGGGTGCGGCGGTGGCCCCGGTTCCCTCCGCCCCCCACGGGCCGCCGCCGCGCGGGGTGGTGATCGGCCCCGGTGCGCGGAGTGGACCGGCGGCGCAGAATCGGTGGTGTCACCCTCCGCGCACCCAGGGAGCAGGCCATGGACACGCCCCAGCCCGTACGGGTGTTCCTGCTGGACGACCACGAGGTCGTCCGGCGCGGTGTCCGCGACCTCCTGGAAGCCGAGCCCGACATCGAGGTCGTCGGCGAGGCGGGCACCTGCGCGCAGGCTCTCGCCCGGGTGCCGGCGCTTCGCCCGGACGTCGCCGTCCTCGACGTCCGCCTGCCGGACGGCGACGGCGTCACCGTCTGCCGAGAGCTCCGCGACCGGATGCCCGACCTGGTCTGCCTGATGCTGACCTCCTTCGACGACGACGACGCCCTGCTCGACGCGATCATGGCCGGAGCGGCCGGCTACGTCCTGAAGCAGGTCAAGGGCGCCGACCTGGTCGGCGCGGTGCGTACGGTCGCCTCGGGCCAGTCCATGCTCGACCCCGCCACCACCCACAAGCTGATGGAGAGCCTGCGTCACCACGAGGAGAGCGGGACCGACGCCGCCCTCGCCGGGCTCACGCCCCGCGAACGGGAGATCCTCGCCCTCGTCGGCGAGGGCAAGACCAACCGCCAGATCGGCCAGGAGCTCTACCTGGCCGAGAAGACCGTGAAGAACCACGTCTCGCGCCTGCTCGCCAAACTGGGCGTCGAGCGCCGCCTCCAGGCCGCCGTCCTAGCCGCCCACGCAGAGCCCGAGCAACACCACCAGCGCCCGTACTGAGCCCCGGTGCCCGGGTGGGCCCGCGGATTGAGCCGAACGGCCCAAGCGCCGCCCCGGGGCCCGGCCGCACGGTGGAGGTGACCCGGCAGCCGTGCCCGACGACGCACACCTGGAGGCGGCCATGCCCACCCTCGCCCTCGATGCCACGACACTGGAGAAGCTCGTCTCCGCGGCGGTCGCGGCACCCTCGATCCACAACAGTCAGCCCTGGCGCTTCCGGCTCGAACCGGCGACCTCGACGCTGGAGGTCCGGGCCGTGCGTGATCGGGCCGTCCCGGCGGCCGACCCGCAGGGCCGGGCGCTGCACATCTCCGTCGGCGCGGCCGTGCTCAACCTGCGCGTCGCCGCCCGGCACCTCGGCTGGGCGCCCGATGTCCGGCTGCTGCCGGATCCGGCCGAGCCGGACCTGTTCGCCGCCGTCCGGCTCGACACCCCGGCCACGGCGCCGGTCCCGGGCACGGAGCAGCTGTACGAGGCGATCTGGCACCGGCACTCCATCCGCACGCCGTTCACCGGCGAGCCGGTCCCGTCGGCCGTCCTCGACGAACTGGCCACGGCCGCCCGGGCCGAGGAGGCGACGCTCCACCTGCCCGACCACGCGGAGACCTCCCGGCTGCTGCAACTGACCGCCGAGGCAGAGCGCCGCAACACCACCGACCGGGCCCAACGCACCGAGAGCCGCGACTGGATCCGCACCGGCGACACCCCGCCCTACGGCATCCCGGTGGCCGCGCTCGGCCCGCAGGACCTGGACGGCCGCCTGCCGATGCGGGACTTCGCCGCTCTCCGGGCCGCAGAGCACCAGGCCCCCGCCGCCTTCGAGCACGAGCCGCGGATCGCCGTGCTCACCACCGAGCACGACACCCCGACGGACTGGCTGCGCGCCGGGACCGCCCTGGAACACGTGCTGCTCACCGCCACCGTGCGCGGCGTCCGGGCCTCCCTGCTGCACCAGGCGATGGAATGGCCCTACCTGCGCTGGGAGACCCGCGACCCGCGCCAGCGCCCCGGATTCGTCCAGATGTTGATCCGGCTCGGCTACGGCCCCGAGGGCGCCCCCACCCCTCGCCTGGCGGCCGGCCACGTGCTGGACTAGTCCGTCGACAGCGGGACCTGCCAGACCAGTTCGGTGCCGCCCTCGGGCCGGCTGCGGGCGGTGAAGGTGCCGCCCAGGGCGGTGGCCCGGTCGGCCAGGTTGACCAGCCCGCTGCGCCGGCCGCCGTCGGGCAGACCCACCCCGTCGTCCCGGACGACGAGCGTCAGCTCGGGCCCGGCGGTGATCGACACGTCGACCGCGCCCGCCTTCGCGTGGCGGGCGGCATTGGACAGGGCCTCCTCCAGGACGGCGACGGCCGCGTCCGAGACCTCGGCCGGCACCGCGGTGTCGAGCAGGCCGGTCGTCCGCAGGGCCGGGGAGAACCCGAGTGCCCGGGTGGCGTGCTCGACCACCTGCGCCACCCGGGAGCGCAGCCCGGCCGAAGCCGGGCCGGACTCGCGCAGCCGCAGGCCGAAGATGGTGGCGCGGATCGTCCTCGCCGTCTCGTCCAGGTCGTCGATCGCCCGCAGGACGCGTTCGGTCGCCTCGGGATGGTCGATGAAACGGGTGGCGCCCTGGAGCGTCATCCCGGTGGCGAAGAGCCGCTGGATCGCCAGGTCGTGCAGGTCGCGGGCGATCCGGTCACGATCCTGCAGCAGCGCGATCTGCTCGGAGTCGCGGCGCCGCTCGGCGAGCTCCATCGCCACCGCCGCCTGGGCCGCGAAGCCCAGCAGCGGACCGGACTCGTTCTCCTCGAACAACGGGGCGCCGGCCACCCGGGCCAGCATCAGGACCCCGCGCACGCCCTGCGCGGTGGTGCCGATCGGCACCGCGACGGCCGGGCCGAGTCCCTCCCAGCGCGGTGGGCCGGCGGTGACCCTCGGGTCCTTGCGGACGTCCGGGCTCACCACGAGGCCGCCGGTGCGGACGGCCGCGCCGACGAACGAGCCCTCCACGGGCAGCACCAGGCCGCGGTGCTGCTGCTCGCCGAGACCGACGGCGGTCCGCACCTCCAGGTCGCCGGTGCCCGGCAGCGGCAGCGCGACGACGGCGAGGTCGGCGCCGACGATCTCGGTGGCCCGGGCGAGCAGGAGGTCCAGCACCTCCTGCTCCGCGCTGCCCGACAGGAGGCTGCTGGTGATCTCGGCGCTCGCCTCCAGCCAGCGCTCCCGCCGCCGGGCCCGGGCGTACAGCCGGGCGTTGTCGATCGACACTCCGGCGGCGACGGCGAGGGTGGAGAGCACGGACTCGTCCTCGGCGTCGAAGTCGCCGCCGCCCCGCTTCTCGGTCAGGTAGAGGTTGCCGAACACCTTGCCCCGGATCCGGATCGGCACGCCCAGGAAGGTCCCCATCGGCGGATGGCCGACCGGGAAGCCGTAGGAGGCCGGATGGTCGGAGATCCGGGCCAGGCGCAGCGGTTCGGGGTGGCGGATCAGCTCGCCCAGCACCCCGTGCCCGGACGGCAGGGCGCCGATCCGCCTGACCTGTTCGCCGGTCACCCCGACCGGGATGAACTGCGACAGCCGCTGGTCCTCGCCGATCACGCCGAGCGCGCCGTACTCGGCGTCCACCAGGGTGACCGCCGCCTCCACGATGTGCCGCAGGGCCTGGGCCAGCTCCAGGTCGCGGCCGACCGCCAGCACGGCCTCCAGCAGGCTGTGCACCCGGTCGCGGGTGCCCCGGGCCGCGTCCAGCCGGGCCTGGAGTTCGTCCAGCAACTCGTCCAGGCGCAGCTTCGGCACGGGGGCGGGACTCTCCGGTGCGCTGCCCAACGAAATCCTCCACGGCTCGCCCGACGCCACTGACCAGCCTAGGCCCGCCCGGCCGGCCGTGCCGGACACGCAGGGGCCGATCGGCCCAGTCACAGGACCGACCGGGCCCCTGGCGGCGACCGCGGCCGCGCGGAAACCTGGAAGGTGCGGGCGGACCCGGCCCGGCTCCGCCGCCCGAGAGGAGTGGTCAGGGCATGAAGGCACTCAGCTACCACGGAACCGGCCGCCGTACCTGGGGCGACGTCCCCGACCCCGTCGTCCGTGATCCCGAGGACGCCGTCGTCCGGGTGGACGCGGTCACCATCTGCGGTACGGACCTGCACATCCTCAAGGGCGACGTCCCCGAGGTCACCGGGGGCCGCGTCCTGGGCCACGAGGCCGTCGGCACCGTCACCGGGACCGGGCCGGGCGTCCGCACCGTCACGGCCGGAGACCGCGTCCTGATCTCCTGCATCTCCGCCTGCGGCCGCTGCGCCTACTGCCGGACCGCCGGCTACGGCCAGTGCACGGGCGGTGGCGGCTGGATCCTCGGCCACCTGATCGACGGCTGCCAGGCCGAGTACGTCCGCACCCCCTTCGCGGACACCTCCCTGCACCCGCTGCCCGACGGCGTCACCGACGAGGACGCCCTGCTGCTGGCCGACATCCTGCCCACCTCCTACGAGGTCGGCGTCCGCAACGGCCGGGTCGGCCCGGGCGACACCGTCGCGATCGTCGGAGCCGGGCCCATCGGACTCGCCGCGATCCTCACCGCCCGGCTCTACAGCCCGGCCCGCATCATCGCTGTCGACCTCTCCCGGAGCCGCCTCGACGCGGCCGGGCGCTTCGGCGCGGACACCGTCCTCACCACCGCGGAGGCCACCCCGGACGCCGTCCGGGAGCTGAGCCGGGACGGCCTCGGCGTCGACGTCGCGATCGAGGCGGTCGGCGTCCCCGAGACCTTCGAACTGTGCACCCGCCTGGTGCGCCCCGGCGGCCGGGTCGCCAACGTGGGCGTGCACGGCCGGCCGGCGGTGCTCCACCTGGAGGACCTCTGGATCCGCGACGTCACCATCACCACCGGCCTGGTCGACACGTACAGCACCCCGATGCTGCTCGGCATGCTGGCCGTCGGACGCCTGGATGTCGCGGGGCTGGTCACCCACCGTTTCGGCCTCGACGAGATGCAGGACGCCTACGACGTCTTCGCCGACGCGGCCGACACCGGGGCCCTCAAGGTCGCGCTCTTCCGGACGTGACCCCTGCCCTACGGAGGCGCCGCCACCATGACCGACCGTCCTGACACCACCGACACCACCGACATCGCCCGCCGGATCGTCGAGCGCCGTGACCAACTCGGCTTGAGCGAGCAGATGCTGGCCCACGAGGCGGCCATGGCGCCGACCTATCTGCGGTACCTGCTGAAGGCCGGCCCGGAGTTCGACCCGCCCGGGTTCGTCCGGATCGCCGCCGCGCTCGGGCTGACCTGGCCGGAGCTGCTGGAGGGCCATCGCGCGGACGCCCCGCCGGGGTGGTCGAGGCCCGCCGCGCGCCCGCTGCCGCTGCACCTCACCGAACCGCAGTGCTGGGAGCTGGTCGGCACCCACGGTATCGGCCGGATCGGACTGCCCGGCCCGTCCGCACCGGCCGTTTTCCCGGTCAACTTCGCGGTGGACGCCGCAACGATCGTCTACCGTACGACTCCCGGTGGCGCCGCCGCCCCGCCCGACGGTTCACCGGTCTCCTTCCAGGTGGACCACATCGACGACCGCCGGAGCCGGGGCTGGAGCGTCCTCGTCCTCGGCGAGGCCCGGCACGTCCACGAACCGGACGAGGAGCGACGGCTCTCGGCCCTGCCCGGCGCCACCCCGTGGGCCGGCGGTTCCCGGCCACTGTGGGTACGCGTCCGCCCGGACAAGATCACCGGCCGCCGGATCGGCAGCTGGTGAGCATTGACGCCAGATGGCCTGGAGGAGCTTCTTGCGCCCGCCGTCAGCGGCCGGGGCGCTCGACCGCCCTCGCCTTCGAAATCAGGCCGTCAACGCTACCGGCATCCGGGCAGCAGTAGTGAGGTCGCCGTCGGGGTCTGCTTGACGGCCCTTCAGGTGCGCTCGTCCGGTTGTCTCCTGCTCGGCGTGGTGCTCGTCCCCGAAGTGCTGCTCGTCCCCGAACCCGACGGGGCTGGGGAAGCCGAGGCGTTTGCGGCCGCGCCGGGTGCTCCGGACCGCATCGACGCCCTCGTCGGGGTGGCCAGGAAGACCGTGGCCAGGGTGAGGGCGGCGGCCAGCCAGGTGGTGGAGTGGAAGGCCTCGGCGAAGGCCCGGGCGGTTTCCGGGGAGGCGCCCGCGTCCAGCGGGGACGACGACGTGCCCGGGGGGAGGAGCAGTCGGTAGGTCACCGTGGTGACGGTGCCGAAGACGGCGATGCCCAGGCCGGCGCCGGCCTCGTAGGAGACGGACTCGATGCCCGCTGCCGCGCCCGCTTGGGAGGAGGGTGCGGTGGTCATGATCAGGTTCGAGGCGACCATCTGGACCAGGCCCTGGCCGAACCCGATCAGGGCCAGCCCGAGCGGGACCACCGTGCCGGACGCGACCAGGACGTACCCGGCCGCCGCGAGCAGCAGGCCGGCGGGCACGCCCGCACGCGGTTGTCCCAGCCGGGCCAGGAGCAGTCCGCCCACGGGCCCCGCCACCGTCGCGGCCAGCGGCATCGGGATCAGGTACAGCGCGGCGGCCTCCGCCGACAGCCCTTCGGCGATCTGCAGGTACTGCACCAGTTGGAGTTCGAAGCCGACCATCACCAGCACCGGCAGCACCGAGGCCACCACTCCGGCGCGCAGCCCGGGCAGCCGGAACAGTGACAGGTCCAGCATCGGGTGCGGCATCCGTTGCTGCCGTCGCACGAACAGAACCAGTGCGGTCAGGCCCAGCGCGGCCGGGATCGCCACCTCCGGGAGCCCGACGCCGTCGTGGGTGAAGGCGATGATGGCGTAGGCGCAGCCCAGGAACCCCGCCATCGAGAGCAGGGGCGAGGTGGCCTCCCAGGGCTGCCGCTCGGACTCGACCTCGTTGCGCAGCAGCAGCGCCACGGCGGGCACGGCCAGTGCCACGATCGGCAGGTTGACCAGGAAGATCGAGCCCCACCAGAAGTGCTGGAGCAGGAAGCCGCCGGCCACCGGCCCCAGCGCCGACGCGCCGGCGGCGACCGCGCTCCACGCCCCGATGGCCACCGCGTGGTCGCGGCCGTCGCCGAAGGTCTGCCGGATCAGCGCCAGCGTGGCCGGGATGATCATCGACGCGCCGATCGCCAGCAGTGCCCGGGCGCCGATCAGGGCCGGCGGGTTCGGTGCCGCCGCGCACAGCGCCGAGGCCGCGCTGAAGACCGCCAGCCCGGCCAGCAGCAACCGCTTGTGTCCGATCCGGTCGCCCAACGGCCCACTGACCAGCACCAGTCCGACCATCAGGAGCGAGTACACGTCGACCGCCCACAGCAGTGCGGTCGGGGACGCCTGCAGTTCGTGGGCAAGGGTCGGGACGGTGATGGTGAGGATGGTGACGTCCATGGCGGCGGGCAGGAAGCACAGCAGCACCACGGTCAGCACCAGCCAGCGCCGGGCCGTCCCGACCACGGGCAGCGTGCTGCTCACCGGCCGAGGTCCAGAGCCGTCCTGGCTCTGGTGATCAGGTCGTGCAGCTCGGCCAGACTGGGGGCGTAGAACATGCAGCTCAGTCTGCCAGTGTGAAGGTCCGTCAGCTCGGTCGGGACCACGCCCCGTTCGGCGTGTCGGGGCGAGGCCACCAGCGGTCCGAGCAGGCGCAGCACGTCCGGCAGGTCCAGCCCGGCCGGAAGGCCGTAGAAGTCGTAGTTGCCGACCGCGTGGGTGTCGAGGTAGCCGGGGCCGATGAGGTGCTCGCCGAACTCGTGCACGTGGCTCGACCCGGTACGGCGGGCGTTGAGGTCGTGCAGGTAGACGACGCCGTCACGGGCGATCGCGTCGATGCCGAAGCGCCCGCGGTAGCCGCGCCGTTGCATCTCCTCGGCCAGCCGGAGTCCGCCCTCGGTCAGCGGGCGGTACCACCAGGCGCGGCGCAGCTCCCGCGCGGTGACGTTGCCGCGCAGGTGGGTGGCGCCCTCGAACAGCATGTCGGTCGTGTAGCAGAGGTGGGGCGGGGCGTCCGCGGGCACCATGTACTCCACGGACGGGAAGGTGACGTCGCCGTCGAGGAACTCCTCGACGACCACCGGGTCCTCGCCGTAGAACGTGCTCCCGGCCAGGCGTTCGGCGATGTCGTCGTCGCCCGGCCGGAAGATCAGCAGGCCGAGGCTCGCCTCCCCGCGGTCCGCCTTGACGATGCACGGCGTGCCGGTCGCGAGCATCTCCCGCACCGCCGCCGGCACGTCCTGCTCCCCGGCGCAGTGCGTACCGGGCGGGATGCGGCAGAGGCCGTCGGTCATGCCGAGGTCGGTGGCCAGGTCGCGCAGGCCGGTCTTGGTGTCCAGCAGGTCGCGCAGGGCCTGCTGCGGCGGGCTCTCCGGCAGCTCGGTCACCACGTCGTACCGGATGCGCAGGGCCTCGGTGAACCGCCACAGGTCGGCGGTGGTGGTGTGCGGGATCAGCCGGAGTCTGCGCCCCGGCCCGGCGTGGGCGGCCACGGCGGCCATCAGCTCGGGATCGGCGAGCATGTCGGCGAACAGCGAGCCGGTGCGGCCCGCCGGGCTGAGGTTCACCACACCGTCGATCTCCAGGAACTTCCGCTGCCAGTCCAGGTCTCCGATCGGCTCGTAGGTGATGAGCATCTTGTCCAGCGGCCCCCAGAACAGCGCCTGGTCCTGCTGGGCGTAGCACTCCGACAGCAACGCGTCGATGTCGTCGGCGCGGACGGCGAAGTCGCGCAGGGTGTCGACGGCGTTGCTCACGCAGAGGGTGGGTACGGTCACGGCTTCTCCTCGTGCAGATCGTGCAGCAGTCCGTTGCCCTGGGACACCAGGTCGACCGCGGCCGCGACCACGTGCCAGAAGAGGTCCTCGCCCAGGGCGGCGGTGGCGCCCGAAGTGCTCGACAGGACGCCTTGGTTGGTCGTGCGGCTCACGTCGGCGGGGTGCAGGTAGATCCCCGGGCGGGGTGGGTCGGCGTGGTCGGGCCGGGCGGCCGAGACCAGGTCGGGGCGGAGGTAGAGCATCAGGCTGGTCTCGGTGATCCCCGCGTGCTCGGCGTGCCACCCCGGGAAGAGCGGCACGCGCCCGGCCAGCCAGTCCGGGTCGACCAGGCTCCACCAGCTCAGCGCGATGAACTCCTTGCCCGCGGCCGCCGGCCGTCGGCCCACCTCGTCGAGGGCCTCGAAGAGGAACGGCTCGTTCTCGAAGTGGCCGTTGACGACCAGCAGTCGGCGCCACGGCAGGGCGCACAACGACTCCAGCGCGTCCTCCAGGAAGGCCAGCAGGGAGCGGCCGCGTACGTGGACGGTGCCGGGGAAGGCCAGGCCGCCGCCGCTCTGCGGCAGCGAGCGCGCCGCGATGGACTGCACCGGCAGGGCCAGGGCGGTCAGCTCGTAGGCGATCTGCCGGGCGAACGCGTCGGCCAGCACGGTGTCCACGGACAGCGGCAGGTGCGGGCCGTGCTGTTCGATGGCCCCCACCGGCCACACCAGGGTCTGCCCGGTGGTGGCCGCCAGGACGTCGGCGCTGCTCAGGTCGCACAGTTGCGGCCCGGACGCCCGGGGGGTCACGACTGCACCCGCTCGGACCGGTCCGCCGCGGTGACGGGTGCGAGGCCGCGGCCGGTGTTCCCCGCTGCGGTGGTCTCGGCCACGATCCGGGCGAGCGTGGGGTACATGTCGGTGTGCAGCGCGGTGTACACCTGGGCCGCCACCGCGCCGACCTCCAGGTAGTCGTGCACGTCCCGGCCCGACTGCACGCCGCCGGAGGCCAGGACGGGAAGGGTGAACCCGGCTCGGCGCAGCTTCCACAGGGAGGCCAGTACGAGCGGCTTGATGCCCGGTCCGGAGTAGCCGAACACGCCGCCGAGTTGGAGGTCGCCGGTCTCCGGGTGCACGGCGGCGGCGGGCAGCGTGTCGCTGATGGTCACCGCGTCCGCGCCGGCCCGGGCGGCGGCGAACGCCCGGGCGTGGAGGCCCTCGCCACTGGCCAGTTTGACCGAGAACGGCACCCGGGCCGTGGCGCGGGTGGCCGCGGTGTAGGCGTGCACGCGCTCGGGGGTGTCGTCGAGGCCGTCCTCCTCGTTGAGGCAGGAGATGCCCAGTTCCAGCGCCCGGCAGCCCGCCGCCTGCGCCCGGGCCGCCAACTCGGCGAGCTCGTCCGGGGCGTCGGCGTGCAGCGACGCGATGACCGGCAGCCCGTCCCGTGCCAGGTCGCGCAGGATGCGCAGCCAGTGCTCGACGGAGCGTTTGGAGTAGGTGGTGCTGTTGATCATTCCGGTGGGCAGCCGGACGAGGCGCTCGTCCAGGCCGATCGGCGGGTTGGGGTGGATGGTCTTGGTGACCACCGCGCCCGCGCCGGCGTCCAGTAGCCGGCGGATGTTGCGTTCCTGGTCGGTGAGCAGGCCGGAGCCGACCACGACCGGATTGGCGAGGTCCATCCCCAGCAGGTGTGTCGAGGCCGCCATGTCAGGCCGCCGCCCTGGTCCGGCCCAGGGCCGCGAGCACGCCGTCGACCAGCATCGCCGGGTCCTCGGCGATCTCCTCGGTGGACAGGAACGTTGCGGAGGCGACCTGGGCGAGCCCCTTGAGCAGGTGGCTGGCCGACTCGGCGAAGGGCTGGTCGGTGATGCCCACGATGGGGCGGCCCAGCGCGCTGGCCCACCCCAGTTCGATGTGCGTGCCGTCCGTGCGCAGCAGGGTGCCGTCGAGCACCGGCAGTACCGGCACGAACACATCGCATTCGCGCATCCACGCGTAGTCGCGCACGGACACCTGCTCGGGGGTGAACGAAGCGGTGTCGGCGCCGAACCGTTCCGCCACGTGGGCGGACAGCACGGTGGCGCCGGCCTTCCGCGACTGGTCGATGGTCAGGCTCAGGACGTCGTGGATCGGCGCCGCCATCCCGCCGGGCACCAAGGCGTGCTGGATCGGTCCGCCGATGAATACGGTGACGCCGCGCAGGGCGTCCGGGGTGACACTCATGACTTTCGAGGCTCCTTCGAAAGAGTCTGCCGACGGCCGTGCAATCGGGCGGACTCCGGTCAGAAGAAAGATGCAACGGGCGGCGCAATCAGATAGTGCGCCTAATCAGATGGCATGCTTGTAGCGAGTTTTAGGGATCTCGAACATGAGGCCCAATGGTGTCGCCGGGGCCTGATTGCCTGCCCGTTCCCGCACTCTGCGTCCATCTGGACAATTGGGCGGCTCAAGGCTAGTTCGGGGCGATTCGCCACCGCAAGCGACATACGCGCCAGGAGGATGCATGGGCAAAAATGGACAAAAGGTTGGAAGTGGCTACTCGGCGGCCGATTCGGGTGAGCCCGGGAAGCGTCCGTCAGGCTAATTTCCGAGGGTACGCGCACTTGTGGTCCGTGAATGGCCGAATCGCCGTCGAACCATCGTGCGAAATCCTCGTGGATGTCGGCGCTCGAAGGTTCAGGGCGAGTAGATCGAAGGTGCGGGGCGGGTAAGTCGAAGGCCATTGACAGGTGGTAGAACCCCGGCTAGCTTCGATAAATGTGAATTGCTGGCGCCGCCTTGTTTTCGATCGGCGCCGGCCCGCTTTCGGTCCGACCGTTGCCGCGATCTCACTCTTCTCCCCGCGCGGCGGACGCCCGGGCCGTGGCCTGTTCGAATGAACCCACCCAGAGGGGAAGTTCTGGTGAACTCTTTGCAGACCATCAAAAGAATTCTGCACTCCGAGGTGCTGGTGGAGGTGCCGATCGACCAAATGCGGCTCGACGACAGGCTGCGCGAGAACTACGGCATGGACTCGCTCGGTTTCGTGGAACTGCGGGTGCAGTGCGAGGAGGCGTTCGACATCAGCATCCCCGACGAGGCCATCGCGGCGGGGGAGTTGTCCACCCTCGGTGATGTGCTCGTTCTGGTCGAGCGGCTGTCGGGGGCCGACCGCCCCCCGGCCACCACGTGAGCACGGCCCCGGTCGCCGGTGACGACCACGCCGGGGACCGGACCGGTGTGCTGTCGCGCGGCACGGACCTGCACCTCGACCACTACGGGGCGGCCCGACTCCCGTTCGCCTGCGTGGGCGGGCGTGGCCTGCACCTCGACGTGGTCGACCTGAGCCCGGAACGCCGGGGCCGGCGGCTGCGGTTGCTGGACGCCAGCGGCGGCTACGCCAGCGCGACCCTGGGCGGCGACCACCCCGTCGTCCGAGCGGCGCTGGCGCGCGGCACCGGAGTCGGCAACGTCACCGACGAACTGGGCTCGCTGGAACGGGCGGAACTCCTCGACCGGCTCTTCGGCCCCGGCGGGTTGTGGACCGACCACTTCCCCGCCGGGCGGTACCGCGTCAGCGGACGCAACTCCGGCTCGGAGGGAAACGAGTTGGCGCTGCGGCTCGTGCTGGAGTCCCGCTTCGACGGCCGGCGGCTGTGCCACCGCACGGGCAAGGAACGGCGCGACACCATCCTGGCCTTCCACAGCGCCTGGCACGGCTGGACCAGTGGGCTGGTGCAGTTGCTCAACCGCAGGTACTACCGCGCCGGGCTGCCCGCCCCGGACACCGCCGGCCCGTACGGCGTCCGGGTCCACCACATCCCGTTCGGCGACCTCGACGCCCTGACGGAGTACTTCGCCGCGTCCGCCGACCGGCTGCTGGCCGTCGTGGTCGAGCCGATCCAGGGCGACGCGGGCATCCTCCCGCCGCCGCCCGGATACCTGCGCGAACTCGCGCGGCGGTGCACGGCCGACGGCGTGCTGCTGGTGGCCGACGAGGTGCTGACGTTCGCCAAGACCGGCGGCTGGTTCGCCATGCGCGACGCGGACGGACCGGTGCCCACCGACATCACCGTCATCGGCAAGTTCCTGGGCATGGGCACGGTGTCCACCTCGATGGTGATCGCCCGCAAGGAGCTGGCCGTCCGCTCCTCCGGAGCCGTGACCACCTCCGATCTACGGCCACCGACCTGTGCGGTGATCCGGGACGGCATCGAGCACATCGAGACCGAAGGGCTGCTGCGACGGTCGGCCGACGTCGGCGTGAACCTGGCCAAGCACCTCGACGACGCCCTGGTGGGTCGCCACCCGGACGTGTTCACCGAGGTCCGCGGGAGCGGGGCCATGTTCGGCGTGGAACTGACCGCCGCGGCGGCGGACCGGATCGGCGCGCTGCGCCGGGAGTTGATCGAAGCGGGCGTGTACGCGGAGTTCATGGCGGGCGCGGGCAAACGCTCCGGCGGCCGACGCTACGTCCACCCCACCCTGCGGATCGTGCTGCCGCTGATCACCACCGGGACGCAGGCCGACGAGATCGTGGACCGGGTGGCGGCAGGCGCCCGGGCACTTCGGTGAGCGCAGGGTTCCGCACCCGGGTCGAGCACGTCGACACCGACGCGACCGGGATCGTGCACTTCTCCCGCTACACCTCGCTGATGGAGACCGCGGGCACGGAACACCTCGAAGCGCACGGCGCGGGTCTGACCGCCTTCAGCGCGGCGGACGTCGACCTGGTGGTCACCGACCTGCGGGTGAGCTATCTCAACAGCGCCGTGTACCGCGACGTGATCATCGGGGACACCCGGGTCGACCACGTCGGCGCGGCCTGGTTCGCCCTCGCGGTACGTCTGCTGCGCGAGGAGGAGGACGGCACCCGCACCCCGCTGGTGACCGGCGGCCTCGTCTTCGCCGCCGTCGCCCCCGACACCCGGCACCCGGTGCCCCTACCGGCACCGCTGCGACAGGCCCTGAGAGGAATCGTCCCGGATGCGACACCCGAACGAATCGGCACCCCCTCCCGCCACGGTCCGCGAGGCTCGGCCGCTGGGCACCTCGGCCATCGCGGCCCTGGTGCGCGGACGCCACCCCCGCCTGTTCATCGACCGGGTCCTGGACCATGAGCCCGGCGTGTTCCTGCGCAGCATGTTCGCCGTCTCGGCGGAGATGGGCGCGCTGTCCGGGCACCTGCCCGAGCGAGGCCTGACCCCGGGGGTGATCCTGCCCGGCAGCCACACCATGCAGGCCTTCGCCCAGTCCGGCGTGCTGCTCTACCAGTTGAGCAGCGATCCGCTCGCCGACGACGAGGTCACCCTGGTCGGCACGGTCAAGTCCCGCTTCCTCGCCCCGGTCGTGCCCGGTGACCAGGTCGTGCTCGACGTACGCGCGGACCGGCTGTCCGGCCATACCTTCGCCTTCTCCGCCGCGGTGACCGTGGACGGCCGCTCGGTCGCCGGGTTCCGCGGCGCGATGAGCCGGGCGAAGGTCGATCCCGCGCGGGCCCGGCCGTGGTGACCCCGGTGATCACCGGACTGGCCTGGGACACCCCGCTCGGCCGGGACCGGGAGGCGGTGTGGGAACGGCTGTGCGCGGGCGATTCGGCCCTGGCGCCCGTCCACTCGCCGCACCCCCTGCGCAACACCGCCGCCGCCGTCATCGCGTCGGTGCCGTACGGGACCAGGGCGGGCGAGCGCCAGCGGGTGCTCGCCGGGCGGACGCTGTCCCGCGCCTTCGCGGACGCCGGCCTGGCCACGACCGACCCCGGGGTCGGCCTGGTGCTGGGCACCAGCTTCGGCGCCTGCCTGGACGAGGCGGAGCCGACGCTGCACGCCTGGGCCGACGACGCGGCGGCGGGCATCGGGCACCCGGGCACGCCGGTCTGCGTCATGACCGCCTGCTCCGCGGGGTCGGACGCGATCGCCGTCGCGCACGCCCTGGTGCGGTCGGGAAGACGGCGGGCCTGCGTGGCGGGCGGGGTGGACGTGGTCACCGAGGCCAAGCGGCTCGGGCACTCCGCGCTGGGCACGATGAGCCCCACCGGCCTGCGGGCGTTCGACCGGGCGCGCGACGGGATGCTGCTCGGCGAGGGCGCGGCCTTCGTGGTGGTCGAACACCCCGACTCCGCCCGGGAGCGTGGCGCCCGGGTGTACGCCCGGCTGCGCGGGGTCGGCGCGGCCAACGACGCCGCCGGGCTCACCGCACCGGACCCGTCCGGGCGCGCCGTGCTGCGCGCGGTCGAACGCTGCCTGGCATCCGCGGGCCTGGCGCCCGCGGACATCGCCGTGGTCAACGCCCACGGGACCGGGACACCGCTCAACGACGAGATCGAGGCGCGCAGCCTGCTGGAACTGTTCGGAGACGACGGCCCGTTGGTGTTCGCCACCAAGGGGGCGCTCGGGCACAGCCTGGGCGCGACCGGGGCCATCGAGGCCGTGGCGACGGTACTGGCACTGCGCCACCGACGGGTCCCACCGGTCGTCGGGCTGCGCGATCCGGTCGCACCGCTGCGGCTGGCCACCGGATCGGCGCAGCCCGTCGGCGCCGGCGCCGGACTGAGCCTGACGCTGGGGTTCGGCGGCTTCAACACGTGCCTGCTGTTCGAAGCTTTCGCATCGTTCGAAGGGGTGAGGACGTGACACACGTGCCGCCGAGCGCACGGGTCCTGGGCTCGGCGACGGTGGCCGCCGACGACCCGGACGAGTACGCGGTGAACAAGCCGTCCTTCTACGCCGACCCGGCGGCCTGGCTGGTCGCCGAGACCGTGGACCGGGCGCTGGCAGGCTGCGCCGAACCCGTGCTCGACGACGCCGCCGGCACCGGGATCCTGGTCATGAGCGCCACCGGGAGCGAACGGACGATGCGCCGCATCGCCGACTCGGTCCCGAGGTCCCGGGTGTCACCCCTGCGCTTCGCCGGAGCGAACCCGGGAGTGCTGGCCGGGCTGCCCGCCCTGCGCCACGGGCTGCGCGGGCCGTCACTGCTGCTGGCGGCGCACCCCGACCGGGCCACCCCCGTCGCGTTCACGGTGATCGACGGCTGGCTCGCGGACGGCCACGCCCGGCACGTGCTCCTGGTCGGCCTGCGATCCACCGCGGGAGGCGGACAGCTCTGCCGCTGCCTGGTCCTGACCAGCGCCCGGGAGGACCGGTGAACAGCCCCACCCACTCCGAGGTGGCCGACTTCCTGACCAGGGTCGACACCACCCCGGCCCGTGCGGACGACGGCGCCCCGGCCGGGCTGGACGACGTGCTGGCGGACCTGGCCGGACTGGGCCTGACGCCGGGCGACGCGGTCGTGCTCTGCCTCACCAGCGGAGTCGAACTGCTGCGCGTGCTGCTCTCCTCGCTGCTGCTGGGCCTGGTGCCGCTGGCCGTGCCCCCGAGCACGCCGTGGCAGCGGGTCCGCGCGCTGGCGGGGCACGTCGGGGCCGGCGTCGTGGTGACCACCCGACGGGCCGGGACCGGGGTGCGGGTGCCGGTGGGCGGCGCGTTCGCGGTACCGACCGGGCACCCCACCACCCCGTACGGGCCGGGCGAGATCCTGCTGTCCACCTCCGGCACCTCCGGGATGTTCAGCGCGTGCGTGCACCGGGTGGCCTCGCTGCTGCACAACGCCCGCCTGCACGCCGGGGCCACGGGCATCACCTCGGCCGACACCCTGTTGGTGAACCTGCCGCTGTACTACTCCTACGCCCTCGTGGCGCAGGCGCTCGCCGCTTACGTGACCGGGGCGCGACTGGTGCTCGACGGACCGCCGTTCTCACCGGCCGCGTACCGCGACGCGGTCACCGCCCGCGGTGTCACCCACTCGGCGGTGACGCCGACGATCGCCCGCCAACTGCTGGCCGACCCCGGGCCCGTGCCACGTGGCCTGCGGGCACTGGCGGTCGGCGGGGACCGGCTCGCACCCGCCGAGGTGGCGGACCTGTTGGCCGCGCGGCCTTCCGCGGAGCTGTACCTGACCTACGGGCTCACCGAGGCCGGACCGCGCGTGTCGACCCTGGCCGCGCACGCCGAGCCCGCACACCGGTACGGCTCGGTCGGCCGCCCGCTGCCGGGGGTGCGCGTGTCGCTGCGCGACGTGCAGGGCGACGTGGGCGAACTGCTGGTCGAATCCGGCACCGTACTGCTGCGACGGGTCGGGCAGCACAGCGGCAGAGTCCTGCTGGGACCGCGGACCATCGCCACCGGGGACGCCTTCTCGATCGACGACGGCTACCTGACCTTCCACGGACGCCTGTCGGACTTCGTGGTGCTGCGCGGCGAGAAGGTCTCACTGGACACCGTCCGACAGGCCGCGCACGCCATCCCGGGGGTCGTGCACTGCGTGCCCGAGGTGGTGGACGAGGACGGCACGCACGTACTCGACGTCCACCTGTCGGTCACCGCCCCCTTCCCCGGCGGGGAGAAGGCGGTCCGCCACCTCCTCAACTCCCAACTGCTGCCCGCCGAACGCCCGCGCGCGGTCTTCATCTCCACCGCCGACCCGGAGGCCTTCCGCAAATGACCCTGCGCCTCGGCTGGACCGTTCCGACGACCCTCTCACCCGCCGGACTGCGGGAGTTCGCGGTGACCGCGGAGAGCCTCGGGTACGACCACCTGTCCGTCCCCGAACACCTGGTGTCCGGCGTTCCCGCCTACGAGAGCCTGACGCTGGTGGCGTTCCTGGCAGCGGTCACCACCCGGATCGAGCTGGCGACCGCGATGACGATCCTGCCGCACCGCCCGGTGGTGCTCGCCGCCAAGCAGGCCGCGCAACTGGCCCACCTCAGCGGCGACCGGCTGCGGCTGGGCGTCGCCATCGGATCCGACCCCGCCGAGTCCGCCGCCCTCGGCGTCGCCCCGGAAAGCCGTGCGGCACTGTTCGAGGAACAGGTCCGTGCGCTGCGCCTGCTGTGGACGCGGCCGAACGCGGACTTCGCCGGCGAACACGTCGCGTTCTCCGGCGTCACCCTCACCCCCCGGCCGCGCCCGGTACCCCTCTGGATGGGCGGCGGCACCCTGCGCACCGGGGGAAGACCGGGCTCACTGCGGCGGATCGCCGCCCTCGCCGACGGCTTCACCATGTCCGGCCTGCTCGCCAACCGGGTCAACCGCGGCGCCGCGCTCATCGCCGAACTGCGGACGGCGGTGACCGGAGCCGGCCGCGACTGGGCCGCCTTCGGTGTCGAGGCCCGCCTTCGTCCTGCCCCCGGGCGGCCGGACACCTGGCGTGCCCTCGCCGACACCTGGCGGTCCGCCGGCGCCACCCACCTCACCGTCACCACCGACGACCTCACCCTGCTGGCGCCCCTGCACGCGGCGCTGACCGGGTAGTGCCCCGGCTCGGGACACGAACCGCTGCCGGGGCCTCGGCGGATCATCGCACGGTCTTCAGAGGCGGGTACCGCCCGGGGGGGGGGCCGGGGGGGGGGCGGGGGGGCCCCCCGGGGGGGGGGGGCGCGGGGGGGCCCCCCCCCCCCCCCCCGCCGGGCGGGGCGGTCAGAGCGGCAGGCCCCGCCAGCCGCCGAAGGCGGTGGCCGTCGTGCCCGTGCGGTAGTGGACGCGGCCGTCCGTACCGATGGCGAAGACGTGGAGGACCCCGTCGCCGTCGACGAGCGCGGCCGGGTAGTCGAGGACGGTGCCGCCGAGGTCCTGCCAGGAGCCGTAGCCGGAGTTCGGGGCGGTCTGGGCGGTGGTGCTCACGCCGCCACCGCGGTTGCGTTCGAACAGGACGACCCGTCCGTCGAGGGTGGCCGCCGCCGGCTCGCCCACTCCCGCGTCCCCGCCGAGGGGGGCCGGGGACTGGCTCCACGAACCGCCGGGCCGGGTCTGGTAGCTGACCAGCATCGCGCCGGTGCCGACCTCGCGGTAGGCGAGTTCGATGCGGCCGTCCTCGTCGAGCGCGGCCTTGGGCGGGCTCGCCGGCCGGGCGCCCGGGATCGGGCTCGGGCCGTTGAAGCTGCCGTTCGGGGCGCCCTGCCACCAGCCGAGGACTCCGGTGCGGGTGCTGGCGAACACCTCGATCGCCCCGGCGCCGTTGCGGATCGCGGTGACCGGGTCCTGGAGGTCGGTGCCGCCCAGGTCCGCCCACGTGCCCGCCCACGCGCCGCTCGGAGTGGTCTGCCAGGTGCTGCTGAGGCCGCCCCCGCCGTTCTTGACGAAGATCTCCAGCCGCCCGTCCTGGTCGTTGGCCACCACGGGCACGCCGACCTGGTCCTCCTTGCCGATCCCGGCGTTGGGGTTGCCGTGGTCGGCCCAGGTGTTCCACCACCCGCCGTTGGGCGTGCCCTGCGGCAGGGAGATGATGTGGTGGTCGGTCAGGCGGCGGGCGAAGACCTCCAGCCGGCCGTCGGCGTTGGTGCCGACCGCGATGCCCGGCGCCAGCCGCCCGCCCGGGTCGGCCATCGGCAGCGGACCGCCCCAACTGCCGTCCGTCCGACGCCAGTACGTGTGGAGGGCGCCGGCCCGGACGACGAACACCTGCGGCCGGCCGTCCTGGTTCAGCCCGGCCCAGGAGGTGCCCCGCGACCAGCGGTAGTACATCCGGGCGAACCAGGTGTCGGAGTAGGCCCCCGAGTGGTCGTGGCTGGCGTACTCGGAGACGACCACGCCCTTGGCGCCGGTCGTCGCCGGGTCGAGGTTCACCGGGGAGTCGCCGATGTTGTAGTCCCGGTAGTTCACCTGGATCAGCGTGCCGCCGTACAGACGGGCCGCCTCGCCGGCGAACTTCGCGGCGGCGACGTGGTCCGTGTGGTCGCCCGCGTAGCGGCTGTCCGGGAGTTCGTCCTGGGCCCGGAGCACGGTCGGCCGGTACGTCACCATCAACTGCCGCAGCACCTCGGTGACGTCCGCGGCCGTGTAGGTCGACGGCCCGGACAGCGGGCTGCCGACCGGGACGACCGTGGTGTCGGTGCCGCCGGCCAGGACGCCGCCGAGCTGGGCGTCGTGCAGGTTGAGGAAGATCAGGTGCACCGGCCGCCCCTTGAGGACGTACCGTTCGACCTGCTTGCCCGCGACCGTCCACGCCTCGACCGTCCAGTGCCCGACCTCGTCGGTCGCCGGGTCGGTGTCACCGACCCCGGCCATCCGGGAGTAGGCGTTGACGGCGCCCATCTGCCGGTTCCAGGTGCGCAGCGGCTCGCCGGCGGTGTCCCAGCAGACCGAGGTGCACGGGTCGCCGGTCGCGTTCCCCGCGGTGACGAACACCGTGACGGACGGCGTGCCGTTGGCGAGCGCGTTGGACAGGTCCGGGTTCATGAACAGGATGTCGTCGTCCTCGTGCGCGACGACCTGCATGAACAGCGGCCCGGAGCCGGCGGCCGCGGCCGTACCCGTATCCGTGGCCGCAGCCGCGCGGGTCGCGGTCCCC
This sequence comes from Kitasatospora sp. NPDC086801, assembly GCF_044745805.1. NCBI lineage: Bacteria > Bacillati > Actinomycetota > Actinomycetes > Kitasatosporales > Streptomycetaceae > Kitasatospora > Kitasatospora sp. NPDC086801. Next base: position 191,181 of record NZ_JBIVAX010000007.1, on the reverse strand, counting down.
TTGGCCAGGACGGGCGCGGCGAGGGCGGTGAGCGCGACGGAGGTGAGGAGTTGCCGTCGTCCGATTGCCATGAGAGTCCCCCCAGTTCGAGATCTGCGTGTGGTCATGACAAGAGGAGGCTAGCGCATTGTCGAGCGGGTGATGCCCTGGACTGCGGATCGCAAATTTCCGACGGGAAAAGTCAATTGACGTGTGATCAGGCCACTTCGTCCACTTCCTGCTCGATTCTGGGCGACGCCGGCGATCCGGCATCCGACGGAGCCGCGGCGCAGGTGCGGTTGCGGCAGGATGCCTGCGACGACTCCGAACTTCATTCCGAGATGATCAGTCAGGCGGACAGCGCGTTCGCCGCGTCGCGGAAGCGGTCGCCGGCCTCCAGCCACTTCGCGGGCGTGCCGTTCTCCCTTCGCAGCACTCCGCCCCGCTGGATGGGATCCGGCGGGGCGGAACCGACCGACTGTGTCCGGAAGAAGCGGGCGGGCCGCCGGAGCGCGGGCGCCAGGCGAGGGGCCGCGGCACTGGCCTTCCCGGCGCAGGCCTTCCCGGCGCGGGAGACGGCGTCCGTCAGGTCTGCCGTTGCCTCGCCGGCGGACGGCACCCCGGTGACCGCCACCAGCAACACCGTGACCATCGTCGCCTGCACCCCCTGCGAGGACCAGGACCACGGCGGCTGCGACGGCCACAACCCGGGCGGCCACGGCGACCACCACCCCGGCCCCGGCCAATGGGACAACCACCCCGACAACACCACCCCCGCTGACAGAACCGGTAACGCTCCCGACCCGCTCCGCCAGGACCCGCAAGCAGTCGGGGACAGCACGAGGTAGACCGGAGATCACGAGGCAGACCGGGAATTCGACACCGGGCGGCAGAGCGCCGATGTACCGGATGCCGGATGCCGGATGCCCAAGGCAACACGCGGCCCGGGAACCACAGGTTCCCGGGCCGCACCACCACCCGCGACGAACCACCCGGACCACCGACCGCACAGCCACATCCGCATCCGCCCTGGTCATGGCGCAGCGGCTTCCGGGCCGGCCTGCTGCAGCCCGTGGGCCACCGCCGCGGACAGTGCGCTTCGCACGGCCTGGGGCGCGGTGAAGCGGCTACGGTTCGTCGCGCCGTGGTGCAGGATCATCAGCGTGGCGGCCCCGCAGCGCGCGTCAGGGTGGCCGACGGTGGCCAGCAGGCTGCGCGACCTCTCAGCTTCAACGCCCAGGGGATCAAGGCCGAATGGAGCAGTTCGGCGGGCAGCTGTGTCCGGCCGAGTCCTAGCGTGAGACTCCAGGAACCATGCACAGAGATGGAGATCACTATGGGAACGCTGAAGACCGCCACCGGTTTGATGGCTGGTGCCCTCACTTTCGCTGGACTCTGCGCTCCCACGGCTCAGGCCGCGGCCGCGACCCCGTTCCCGGTCTCCATCGAGATCTTTCCCCTCGTCACTTATGTGGGGAACGCTGCCGGCGTAGGGTTCACCTACAACTGCTCGGTGTCGGTGGGGAAGCTGCGCATCGTGGCCTCGCTGACGCAGCCGAGCGGCGCAACTGGTTCCAACTTCTCCACCAAGTACACCTGCACTGGTCAACCGAATGCCGTGGTCATCTCCGTGAACCCGAACGGGGGCACCGGTAGCTGGGTGGTCGGGGCGGGAACCGCCTCAGTCAAGATCCAGGGAGCCGGCTACACCCCCACCACGGTCACCAGCCCCGTTGAGCTCCTCTGACGAGACCGGCTCGATCGCGCGTCGTCGGCAGGTCCTTTGGACCTCACAGTGCGGTTGGTGCCAGGTCGTGCGGACCAGCGTCCCGCCCACCGTCAGGTGCTCGGTGCGGGTGGTCGAGCAGTAGTCGGCGCCGACCCGAGGCGGATCCGCCACGCGGCGGCCAGTTCCGCGTAGATCGGTTCGCAGGACGGGGCCAGGGCCGTTTCGGCCGCAGGCTGTGCGCCGGCGGTGATCGACTTCCCGGTCGCGTCGTACCAGCCGGGTGCCGGCCCGTGGCGGTGACGGTCCGCTGGCGGCAGTACTGTGCTCACCTGCGTTTCAACGAGCCGGCCGGGGTGCGGGTACGCGCCCCCGGCCATACCGGGGACGCGGGTCATGGGGTGGAGCCGCTGGTGGCACGGGCGGACGCCTGCCGTCCCGGTGCGCCTGCCCCCAGGCTCTGCGGCGTGGCCGAGCTCGTGAGTGACCGACAGTGCGGGCGGGCGCGTCCTCGGGAGCGGGCTGCGCGCGAAGGGTTCCGTGTGCGGGCCGAGGGTTGCTGAATTGAAGACATCTCCCGCCCGGGGGCCTGGTGCGCGGGTGTGGGCGGCCGTGCTGAACACGACCGCCCACACCCCGGGGTGCCGGAACCGGGTCCGCATCGCGGCGCGATCGTCCCGGTGCGGGACCTGTGGGCCTGTCGCGCGGTCCTAGCTCAGGATCGCGGTGATCCTGACGAAGCCGTTGCCGCCCGCCGCGCCTGCCGCGCCCGCACCGGCGGCCGCGGCGGCGCCACCCTTTGTGGGGTCGATGCCGGAGGTTCCACCGGCACCTGCTGATCCACCGGTGGTGCCGGTCCCGCCGGTGCCGCCGTTACCGCCGATACCGACTCCCGGTACCGGAGCGGCGGGGCCGGTCGGCACCCCGCCGGCCGTGCTGCCCGGCCCGCCCGCGCCGGTTGTCACCCTGTTGTTTCCGCCCGTGCCGTCCGTGCCGCCGCCACCGGCGGTGCCGCCGAAGAACGTCGTCGCGGAACCCTCGGGGCACACTGCTCCCGGCCGGGTGGCGGGTGCTCCGCCCGTCCCGCCCGTCCCACCGTTGCCGTTGGCGCCGCTCGCGCCGGGTGTGCCGTTCGAACTGGTCAGGATGCTGCCTCCACCGCCTCCGCCGCCCGCGCCGCCGGGCCGCCCTCCGGTGCCCTGGTGGCCGCCGCCGCCAGGACCGGCGAACGCCAGTTCCAGGGTGCGGGGCGGAACACCTCCCCGGAAGAACACGCGTGACTCACCGCCGTCCCCGCCGAAGACGCCCTGCGTGCCGCCGGCGCCGGTGGTGCCGTTGCTGCCGTTGACGCCGAGGTTGTTGGTTCCCTCTGTCCCCCCGGTGCCTCCCGTCCCACCGGGGCCGCCGGCGCCGTCACGCGCGGCGACCCGCCCGGATCCGACGTGCACCGTCACGGTGAGGGGCTGGGTCTCGTCCAGCGGGAACACGCACTTGGTGTAGGCGCCGCCCCCGCCGGCCCCACCCCCGCCGCCGCCCCCGGCATTGCCGCCGCGGCCCCCGTCGCCGCCGTCGGTGCGCGTGGTGATGGACAGGCCGGTACCACCCCCGCCTCCGCCGCCCCCGCCACCGGCCCCGCCGCCGCCGCCCGCGCCGCCGCCACCCGCACCCCATGCCTCGATCTGGAGGGAGGTGACGTTCGGCGTGATCACGTACGAGCTGTCACCCGGCGTCGAGAAGTCGGTGACCTGCTGGTTCTGCCGGGGCGTCGCCTGGGCGGGCGTCGGCGCGATCGCCCCGGCGGTCAGCACGCCGCCCAGCGACAGCGCGGCACCGACCCGCAGCCACCCCCGCTGCCCGCTCCTCGACAGCCCGCCTGCGGGGCAGACGGCGGGTGCCTGCGGCAGCGCGATCACGCCACCGGTCCGTTCCTTGCGCTTCCTGATCATCTGTGGCCAGCACTCCGTTCACGGTCTTCCTCACCGCTGCCACCCGGCAGCGCAGACCATCCCTACCTCCAAGGAGCCCGCGCCGCAGCACACCGAGATCCGAACACCTCCCGCCGTCCACCCGGATGACGCAGCGACATCGACCGAACGCCCATTCCCCTGCTGCGTCCGGGTCTTCGGGCGGCCGTCCAACCGTGAGGTCGACGTGCCTGGGCCGGTGAGGGCCGGGTGTTGGTAGGCGAGCGGTGACAGGGGCCGGGCGAAGCGGAAGGGGGTCGCGGCCGAGTCGCTGGAGGTCGTCGCGAGCCTGCCGGGGCAGGTGATGTCCTCGATCGCTTTCCAGTAGACGCTCATCGGCGACACGTTGAAGACGGTGGTGTCGCTGCCCTGGAACCAGTCGTTGTCACCGCTGCCATCCCTGCTGGACCAAGCGGCTGGCTCGGTCACCCCTGCCTGCCCGCCGTGGAGTCGGGTGCGCGGAAACGCGTCCGGCCCCGGGCTCCCCACCTGGGTGGGGAGCCCGGGGCCGGACGTCAGCGGGTCAGCGGGTCAGGATCACGTGGTGGTCCAGCGCTGGTTGGCGTAGGTGTGGCAACTCCACAGCCAGAGCGGGACCATGTTCTTGGCACCGGCTGTCGGATCGTCGATGCAGCGCTGGGATGCCGGGTTGTAGAGTGTCCCGTCGCCGCGGTACTGCCACTTCTGACTGTCGGCGCCGGTGCAGGAGCGGACCGTCACCGGGCTGCCGTCCTGACTGCCGTCGGCCGTCACGCACTTCTCGTAGACGCGGACGGTCTGGTCCGTCCGCAGGTCGAAGCGCTGGTTGAGTCCGTTCCAGCAGTCGTAGAGCTGGATCTGCTGGCCCTCGTCCGGCCCGTTGGCGTCGATGCACTTGCCGTTGTTCGCCCCGGAGTGGAGGTTGACCGGCCTGTTGGCGGTGCTGATCCACTTCTGGTTGGCGTACGCGTGGCAGCTCCAGAGCCACAGCTGCACGCCGTCCTTGCCGGCGGCAGCCGGGTCGTCCAGGCAGCGCTCGGACGCCGGGTTGTACAGCGTGTCGTCCTGACGCAGTGTCCACCTCTGACCGGGAGCGTCCGGTACGCAGGTGCGCAGGACGACCGGGCTGCCGTTCTGGTCACCGTCGGCCGTCACGCACTTGTCGAGGGTGCGCAGGGTGCCGTCGGTGCGGAAGGTGAAGTGCTGGTTGTCACCGTTCCAGCAGTTGTAGAGCTGGATCTGCTGGCCGTCGGCGGCTCCGTTGGCGTCCAGGCACTTGTTGTTGTTCGCCCCGGAGTGGAGGCTGATCGTTCCGCCGGGGTAGCCGAGGGCGGCCGGGGTCAGGAAGCCGGTCACGGCGGACTTGTCGTCCCCCGTGGCGGTGATGCCGTTCCAGACGCTGAGGACGCCACTGGTGTCCTTGGCCCACAGGTCGGGGATGCCGTCACCGCTGAAGTCGCCGGAGGAGTTGAGCCGCGGGAAGTTGGCGGCCGAGACCTGGCCGATCTCCACCCGTGTGCTGTCGTCGGCGAAGGCGCTGACGTCCGGCTTTCCGTTGGCCAGCTTGCGGCTGGGGTACTGGTAGATCTTGCCGGTGCCGTTCTCGCGGACCCAGAGGTCCACGATGCCGTCGCCGGTGGCGTCGCCGGGAGCGATCAGCGTGCGGTTGGACCAGTCGGCGCCGGCCGGGCTCAGCCGGGTGGCGCTCAGGTACGTCCCGGTGGGACCGGCGCCGCGGTAGAGCCAGAGCTCGATCTTGCCGGTGCCGTCGTCCTCCTGGGTGAGCAGGTCGTAGCGGCGCTTGTCGGCCTTCGGGTCCGGGATGCCGATGGTGTCGACGTCGCCGACGGCCAGGATGCCCTTCACCCGGGTCCAGTCCGGCCCGTACGTGTCGCAGCTGCCTCCGGCCACGCCGGGGGTGACCAGACAGGTGGTCGGCCGCTCGACGGAGATCGCCTTGGTGCGGTTGAAGTACAGGTTGCCGTTGGCCTCCAGGCCGCCGTTCCAGAGCGAGTTCCGGTAGGCGTAGAGGGCGGAGTTGGCGTAGACGATCAGGTCGTCGATGCGGATGCCGTTGCCCCCGCGGTGGCTGACGATGGTCTTGTCCCAGCCGATGCCGTCGGGGCTGTTGGCCTTGTCGGAGGCGACTGGTCCGCCGATGCCCGGGTCGACCGCCGCCGGGTAGAGCATCAGGTTGCCGTTGTTGTCCGGGAGGACGAGGTCGACCCGGGCGTCGCCGGTGATGTCACCGAGAACGGTCTTGGCGTTCGGGTCCGACGGCGCGTAGAAGGTGTAGGTGTTCTCCTGCGAGCGGTTGCCCGCCCGGTCGACGGCCTGCACGCGGAGGATGTTGGTGCCCCACATGGTGGGCGTGAGCCTGATGACGGCGGAGCCGTCGCCACCGGCGTCCACCCGGTTGGCGCCGCCCACCGGGATCAACGAGTTGACGGCGTACTCGTAATACAGGACACCGCTGGCGTTGTCGGTCGCGCGGACGGTGAAGTCGCCGGTCTCACCGGTGTGCTTGGTGGAGCCGGGCAGGGTGCCGGACGGCGGGTAGTCGTCCGAGACGACCGTCGGCACGGACGGCGGGGTCAGGTCGAGGCTGAACATGCAGCCGTTGGTCCAGCCCGACGGAATGTCACCGTCACCGGTCTGCACCTGCCAGTAGTAGGTGTGGCCGTCCGTCAGATTGCCCGGGGTCGCCACGGCCTGGTGATTGCTGTTGCCGAGGTTGCCCCAGCCGCTGTCCCAGGCCACGGGCTCGTCGGCGGTGCCGACGTCGCGCACCAGGAAGCGTGCGTCGATCTGGTTGCCGTCCGGGTCGCCGATCCAGGCCGAGAGCCGGATGCCGGTGGCCGCGTTGGTCGCGCCGATCCAGCCGCAGCCGTTTCCGTTGGGGTTCTGCGGGTTCGGGCTCATCGCCAGGTCCCACGGGTTGTACGGGGCGCGGTTGTACTCGATGTAGATGTAGGGCAGCTTGCTCGGTGTGCGGGTGAATCGCTTGAAGCCGTTGTTGCCGGACCGCTTCGACTCGTCGGCGGCGAAGAGCGCGAAGGTCAGCGAGCCGCGCCAGTTGTTGTCCGTGAGGTGCTGGCGGACGTCCCACTCGCCGGTCGTGGTGGCACCGCGGCAGCCGTCACCGCCGGCGCTGTTCAGCGAACTCGTCGAGAGCGGGCCCCAGTCCCAGGGCTGTTTGCTCCACGAGGTGGAGCCGTCGATCGGGTGCGTGGGGTGCAGGACGACGTCATGGGTCGCGCTGCAGTTGTTGTCCGCGGCGTACGACTGGGTGGCGACGACGCTCGCCTTCTTGATGCTCTTGTCGCGCAGGTCGCCGGTGTCGATCTGGAAGTAGTAGCGCTCCAGGCCGGTCTTGACCTGCCACTGCTGGTAGCCGACGCCGGGATCGTAGGTGTCGCTGTAGTCGTCGTAGTGGACCTTGTCGGCATAGGCCTCCTGCACCCAGGCCCAGTGCTGGGTGCCCCGGTTGGTGGGCTGCCAGGCGGGGTCGATGAAGACCGGGTAGGTCGTCGTCGGTGACTCCAGGAAAGAGCTGTCCGGAGTGATCGTCAGGGAGCTTCCGGACGGGGTGGCGGCCAGGCCGGCGACCTTGGCGCGCGCGCCGGGGCCGGACGCGTCGGAGCGGCCCTTGAGGCCGGGGGAGTCGGCTGGTCGGAGCGCGTCGGCGGAGTCCGTGCGGCCGGCGGCCGGCGCTGCGGCGAGCAGGCGGGCGGAGCGCGTTCCGGTGTTCTCGGCTGCGGGTGCCGGCGCGGGGGAGGCGCTGGAGTCCCACATCTGCGGCGCGGGCGCGCGGAAGACGACCCGGCCGCCGGCGTCGGTCGCGCTCAGGTTCCCGGCGGCGTCGGCGGTGACGGAGACGCCGTCGGCCTTCATCCCGAGGCTGAGGGCGGCCACCTTCGGGTCCTTGGCCGCGGCCGGCGTCTTGACCACCAGCACCTGGGTGAAGCCGCCCGCGAGGTCTGCCGTGACCTTCAGGTCGACTCCGGGCGCGACCTCGGGATACGTGGCGCTGCTTCCCTCGATCGTGGGCGTGGGCAGGGTGCCGGGCCAGCTCAGTGCCAGCTTCTTGTCGTCCTGACGGAGTGTGGCGAGCGGACCGGAGCCGCCGCCGGACAGGGCGAGTTCACTGCTGGTCACCTTCGGCCGGAGGGTGCCGTCCGCGGCCTTGGTGAGGGCCGGGTCCAGCTCCATCCAGACGCCGTCCCGCTTGGCCCGGACGGGGGCGACGCTGCGGCGCAGGCCGAGCGTGCCGTTCGGGTTGGCCACCACGGTGTCGGTTTCCGTGGTCAGTGCGGGTACCTCGACCGGCTTGCCGGTGCGTCGGGCCTCCTTGAGGGCCTCGGATTCGGCGGAGCGGTGCGCCGCGGCGTCCGGTTCCTGGGCGGTGATCGGTCCGGAGGCCGGTGTCGCGGTCGTGTGATCGGTCGCGAAGGCGGGTATTCCACCGCTCAGTGTGCCAACGGTCAGCGCGATGCCGACCGAGGCCGCGAGCACCGGTCGGTGTCGCTTTCTGCGGTGTGGGGATATGGCCCACATGGGGGAGGACTCCTCGTCAGGTCGCTGATGTGCGATGAATTCGGCGATCGGGAACCTAACATCCGCGGACGACGTCTTGCCTTCTGAAAGCCCGGTCGAGGTGTGACGCGGATCACGAACCGGCGTTCTCCCCGGCATCTTTCCGTATACAAACCGCACCGTCGTCAACGGTGCGTAACCCTGTCTCAGGAATTGATCGGTAAAACTCGGGCAAAGCGATGTCGTGCGAGTCACGCTGCGTCAACTCGCAATTCGCGGAAGTGCCCCCGCTTCGTCGGCCGATGGGTCGGCACATGATTACCGATGGATCACGTTCGGGTGCGGAGGTTAGGCTCCGCGAAAATTCCCGTTCGGCAGGCCTCCTGACGCGAGGTCTGCTTTTGGCATGCCAGGGGGCAGAGTCGTGTCCGCACCATCAGGTGACTTCCGTACCGGACGGTCACGGGGGGTGAGACGGGTCGCCACCGTGGCGGCCGTCGTCCTGTCCCTCGTGGCCGGCGCCGGGCCGGCCCAAGCGGTCGAGTGGAAGCCGCGCAATCCCAAGCTGTGGTCGCCGCGCGGCCTCGACAAGCTCCCCGCCGTCACCGGCAAGGAGGCCCGCCCCGGTACTGTCCAGCCTCCCAAGGGTGACGGCGCGCCCGCCTGGAAGCCGAAGTCCGCGGCCTGGCCGGCGCCCGTCGACACCGAGGTGTCCCTCACTCCGAAGGCGGGTGCCACGCAGTCCCTCGCCGGGAGGTCGCTGTTCGCGGCACCGTCCTCGCCGAGGCCTTCCGACGGCCAGGCCGGCACCGCTCCTGTCTGGGTGACCTCGCCGGCCGCGGCGTCCGTCGCGGCCGCGCCGGGTGTGCTGCGCAGCGAACAGCCGGTGCCGTCCGACGCCAAGGCCAGGGTGACCGTCGCGGACCGGCCGACCGCCGAGAAGGCCGGTGTCAACGGTCTGTTGCTGTCCGTGCGACCGAGCGCCGGCGAGATCGGCTCGCCCGTCAAGGTCGATGTGGATGTCTCCTCCCTCGAGGGCGCCTACGGCGGCGACTGGCTCTCCCGCACCCGCCTGGTCGCGCTGCCCGAGTGTGCGCTGACCACCCCCGACCTGCCCGAGTGCCGCACCCAGACGCCGGTCGAGACGCACCGTACGGCGGAGCGGCCGGGGCTGCTCAGTACCCAGGTGGACCTGCCCACCGCGCCGACGAGCCCGGCGAAGGCACAGTCCGCCCCCACCGGGGTGGGCGTCCGGTCGCTGGCGGCGGCTCCCGCGGCCGGCGCCATGGTGCTGGCGGCCACGGCGTCGCCCGGAGGCGGGGCCGGTACCTACGCGGCCACCGGTCTGGCACCATCGGGCAGTTGGAGCGTCGGTGGCAACACGGGCGGCTTCAATTGGTCCTATCCGATCGAGGTGCCGGACGGCCTGGGCGGTTCGAAGCCGAGTGTGGCGCTGTCCTACAGCTCGCAGTCGGTGGACGGCCGGACGGCCGCGACGAACAACCAGGCGTCGTGGGTCGGTGAGGGCTGGGACTACACGCCCGGCTTCGTCGAGCGCCGGTTCAAGCCGTGTGCGAAGGACGGCCAGGCGGGTTCGGGCGAGCAGTGCCTGGCCGGCTGGAACGCCACGATCTCGCTGAACGGCCGCTCCTCCACGTTGGTCCGTGACGACGACAAGGGCGGCTGGCGTCTGGAGGGCGACGACGCCTCCCGGGTGGAGCTGCTGACCGGCGCCGCCAACGGGGACAACAACGGGGAGCATTGGCGGGTCACCACCACCGACGGCACCCAGTACTACTTCGGGCTCGGCCGCAAGCCGGGCACGACCGGCGGGGCCACGACCAATTCGGCGTGGACCACGCCCGTGTACGGCAACAACGCGGGCGAGGAGTGCAACGCCGGCACGTTCGACGCCTCGTGGTGCCAGCAGGCCTGGCGCTGGATGCTGGACTTCGTGGTCGACCCGAGCGGTGGGCTGGTGTCGTACTGGTACGACACCGAGACGAACTCCTACCAGCGCGGTGTCTCCGCCACCAACCCGGCCGGCACCCTCACCCCGTACGTCCGCGGCGGCTACCTCTCCCGGATCTCCTACGGCTCGAAGCTCTCGGATCCGGACACGCTCAAGCCGACCGGCCAGGTGCAGTTCGAGACGAAGGAGCGCTGCCTGCCGGACAAGGGCTTCGACTGCGCGCCGGAGAAGCTCACCAAGGACAACGCCTCGCACTGGCCGGACGTGCCGTTCGACCAGAAGTGCGCCTCCAGCGGGACCTGCACCAACTACCAGGCGACGTTCTGGTCCACCAAGCGCCTGACGAAGATCACTACGCAGGTGCTCAACGGCGGCGGCTACGCCGACGTCGACTCCTACGCCTTGGCCCATGAGTTCCCGGACCCGAAGGACCACACCGCCCCGGCACTGTGGCTGTCCTCGATCACCCACACCGGGTACGACGGCACCAACGGGATCACCCAGCCGGCCATCACCTTCACCGGCGGGTTCCGCAACAACCGTGTCGACTCCAGCGATGACGACCGGCCGCCGCTCAACCGGCGCCGCATCATCGGCGTGACCGCCGAGACCGGCAAGGTCACCGAGGTCGTCTACGCCGACCCGGACTGCTCCCCGACGGCGCTGCCGAGCAGCCAGGACGGCAACGGCAGGCGCTGTTACCCGGTCTACTGGAGCCCGGACGAGAAGAGCCCGGTCGAGCCGAAACTCGACTGGTTCCACAAGTACGTCGTCGCGCAGATCAACGAGCGCGACCCGTTCGGCGGCTCGCCCGTCCGCACCACCACGTACGAGTACGTCGGCGACGCCGCCTGGCACCGCGACGACGACGAGTACACCGACCCCAAGCGCCGTACCTGGAACCAGTTCCGCGGTTACGAGCAGGTCGTCACGCGCAGTGGTGTCGCCCCCGACCCGATCGGCAAGGCCGTCACCTTCTACCTGCGCGGCATGGACGGCGACTTCAAGGCTGACGGCACCAGCAAGCGCACCGCCACCTACGTCGACATCAACGGCGCCACCGTCAAGGACGTCAACCCGCTCGCCGGCACGGTCCGCGAGCGTCACACGTACTCCGCCGACGGGGGCACCGTCGTCGCGATCGCCAAGTCCGACCCCTGGCTGTCGCCCACCGCCACCGCCACCCACAAGCGCGGCACAGGCCTGCCCGACCTCACCGCGCAGATGCTGCGCAACGGGTCCGGCAAGGACAGCGCGCTGCGGTCGGACGGCAGTTGGCAGTCGACGTCGAAGACGGCGACCTTCGACACCTACGGCATGCCCACGACGGTGATCGACCGCGCCGACGGCCTGCCGGACCTGTGCACGACGACCACCTACGCCCGGAACACGGGCGCGTGGATGGTCGACAGGGTCGCCGAGACGGTGCAGACCCAGGGCGCGTGCGGCGCCACCGAGGCGAACACCCTGGGCCGCAACCGGGCGTTCTTCGACGGCCAGGCGTTCGGGGTGCTGGACGGTCCCGGCCGGGTGACCCGGACGGAGGAGCTCGACGGCTTCTCCGGTGGCCAGCCGGCGTTCGCGCTGGTCTCCACGGTCGGGTACGACGCGTACGGGCGGGTGACCACCAGCACCGACGCGGCGGGCGCGACCACGACCACGGCCTACGAGCCGGCCACCGGCGTACTGCCGACCACGGTCAAGGTGACCAACGCCAAGGGTTGGAGCAGCTCGACGACCTTCCACCCCACCCGTGAGGTGCCGCTCAAGACGGTCGACCACAACGGGCGGACCACGCAGCAGACCGTTGACGCCCTCGGCCGCACCACGGCCACCTGGCAGCCCGGCCGCAACCCCGCGAAGGACCAGGCCGACACGCTGATCGAGTACCAGCTGTCCAACACGTCCACGAGCTCGGTCACCACCAAGACCCTGCGCGGCAACAGCACCTCGTACTCCGTCGGCACCTCCATCCTGAATGCCTTCGGCGAACCGGTGCAGAGTCAGGCCACCCCGGCCAACGACGCGGCCAGGACACGAGTCATCGGTGACACCTTCTACAACAGCCACGGCCAGGTGGTGAAGACCAACCAGCCGTACATCGACCGCACGTCCGGCCCGAACGGCAGCCGGTTCGTCGCCGACGACGACACCGTCCCCAGCCAGAACGCCGTCTTCTACGACGGCCTCGGCCGCCCGGCCGTCCAGACCTTCTCCTCGAAGGCCATCGAGCAGTGGCGGACCACCGTCACCTACCCCGGTGTCGACCGGACCGACGTGGCTCCGCCCCAGGGCGGGATCGCGACCAGCCGCTTCATCGACTCCCGTGGCCGGACCACCGAGCTGCGCCAGTACAAGTCCGGCTCGCCCCAGGGCGCGTACGACGCGACGAAGTACACCTACGACGTCGAAGGCAAGCTGACCCAGGTCACCGACCAGGCCGGCAACGCCTGGACGTACGGCTACGACGTGCACGGCCGGCAGACCCGGTCGGAGGACCCGGACAAGGGCGTCACCACGACCGCCTACGACGCGGCCGACCGCCCGGTCTCCACCACCGACGCCCGCGGCGTCACCGTGGCGGTCAGCTACGACATCCTCGGCCGTCCGCTGTCGCGCAACCTCGGCAGCACCACCGGCACGCCGCTGGCCACCTACGAGTACGACACGCTGCTGCCCGGCCTGCCCACCGCCGCGACCAGCTGGTCCAACGGCAAGGGCTACCGCCAGGAGGTCACCGGCTACGACACCGGCTACCGCCCCACCGGCAGCAAGTTCACCGTCCCCGACGGTGAGGGCGCCCTCAGCGGCACCTACAACACGACGACGCAGTACAACGCCATCACGGGCCTGCCCACCACGACGCAGCTGCCGGGAGTCGGCGGGCTGCCCGAGGAACTGCTGATCGTCTCCCGCAACGTCGAAGGCCTCCCGGTCTCGATGGGCAACGGCGTCGACGACTACGTCAACTTCACCGACTACGACGAACTCGGTCAGCTCCAGCGGATCACCTACGGCGACGTGCCGACGCAGGTCGCCCTCAGCCACACGTACGACGGGGGCACCGGCCGCCTGCTGCGCTCGCTGCTGGACAAGGAGGACGGGCGGGTTTCGGTCGATCTCACCGACTACACCTACACCCCGGCCGGTGACATCACCTCCGTCTCCTCCTGGCGGGGCGAGAACGGCAGCACCGACACCCAGTGCTTCACGTACGACCATCTGAAGCGCCTCACCCAAGCCTGGACCGACACCGGGGGCACCACGACCAAGCCGGGTCCGTCCGTTCCGGGCATCGGCGGCTGCACCAACACCACACCGTCCGCCGGGAAGGTCGGCGGCCCGGCTCCCTACTGGCAGTCCTTCAGCTATGACGTCACCGGCAACCGCACCGGCCTGGTCGACCACGACCCGGCCGGCGACACCGCCAAGGACGTCACCACCACCCACACCTACCCGGCACCCGGCCAGACCCGGCCGCATGCCCCGACCAGCACCCAGACCAAGAACGGCAACGGCCCGACCGTCACCACCGGCTACACCTACGACCAGACCGGCAACACCCTCACCCGCCCCGATGACGGCGGCAACACCCAGACCATGACCTGGGACCCGGACGGTCACCTGGCCACCGCGGCCACCAGCGGAGGCGACTCGTCCTATGTCTACGACGCCGACGGCAACCGCCTGATCCGTCGTGACCCGGGGCGCACCACGCTGTACCTCGGCGGTACCGAGCTGACCCTCGACACCGCCACCCAGCAGGTCGTAGGCACTCGTTACTACCCGACCGTCGGCGGCCCGACCATCGTCCGCACTTCCGACGGCCGGCTCAGCTACACCGTCTCCGACCACCACGGCACCGGCACCACCGCGATCGACGCCGGGGACCTCCAGGTCACCCGCCGCTCGTTCAAGCCGTTCGGTGAGGAGCGCGGCACCCAGCCGGCGCCCGGCGCCTGGCCGGGGGAGAAGGGCTTCGTCGGCGGCACCCAGGACAAGGCCACCGGCCTGACCCACCTGGGCGCCCGCGAGTACGACCCCAAGGTCGGCCGCTTCCTGTCGGTCGACCCGGTCATCGACGCGAGCGACCCGCAGCAGCTCCAGGGCTACCTGTACGCCAACAACAGCCCGCTCACCTTCACCGACCCGAGCGGCCTGTGGTGGGGCTCCAGCATCGTCAAGAAGGTCTCGAACACGGTCTCCAAGGCCGTCGACGTGGTCAAGGACAACTACCAGACCATCTCCAACATCGGCCACACGGTGTTGGACGTGGCGGGCATGATCCCCGTCATCGGCGACGCCTGCGACATCGTCAACGGTGTCTGGTACGCGGCCGAAGGCGACTGGAAGAACGCCGCCATGTCCCTGGCGGCGGCCGTCCCGATCATCGGCGGCGCCGTCGCCGCGGCCCGCATCGCGTCCAAGGCCGAGAAGGCCGTCGAGGCGGCCACCGGTGTCGCGAAGGCGGTCGAGCGCGGCAGCGGGGCGGCCAAGGGCGCCTCGAAGTACGCCCCGTCCTCCCCGTCCCGCCCCCGCGCCGCCGGCGGCGGTGGCAAGTCCGGTCCGACTCCGGGCGCCAGCAAGGCGGGCGGTGCCAAGTCTTCGAGCGGCGGCGGGAAGTCGTCGGGCGGCACCAGGTCCTCCGGTGGCGCCAAGTCCTCCGGCGGCAGCAATGCCGGGAGTCGTACGGCTCCCGGGTGCAAGACCGGGAACAGCTTCGTCCCCGGGACCCTCGTGGTGATGGCGGACGGCACCCGGAAGCCCATCGAGGAACTCGCCACCGGCGACCAGGTCCTCTCCGCGGACCCGGCCACCGGCCGGATCGCCGCCGAGGAGGTCACCGCCACCATCACCGGTGACGGCGGGAAGAACCTCTACGAGATCACCGTCAACCCCGCGACCACGACCCAGACTCCGGAGGTCACCCACCCGTCCGACGAGGCGACCGCGGCGGCGGCCACCTACACGGTCGACGTCACCAAGTCGCAGACCCTGACCGCCACCGACAAGCACCCGTTCTGGCTGCCCCAAACCCGTGAGTGGATCGCCGCCGACGAACTCCAGCCCGGCCAGTGGCTGGAGACCTCCGCCGGCACCTGGGTCCAGATCAGCAGCATCCGCAGCTACACCCAGCAGCAACGCGTCCACAACCTCACCGTCAGCGACCTCCACACGTACTATGTGCTCGCGGGGACCACTCCGGTTCTCGTGCATAACTGCCCCGCCGGCGGCGGTGGGTTCTTTTCGCGGATTTTCGGAGGTGGGTCAAAGGCGGCTGATGCCGCCCATGAGCCAAATGCAGCAGTCGGCGATCTCCGTGGAATTGGGCATGATAATGTCGACGCTCACGGGAACTGGCGATCGGATCCTCAAAAAGCTGGAATGGCGCGCTCGATGTCAGACGAGCAACTTCTGAAGAGCACGACGCAGCCAACTGGCGGCGAATTCTCCCTCCTGCGATATCATGCGGAAGACAACTACATGATCGAGGGGAATCACAGAATGGCCGAGCTACTCCGTCGTGCAGCAAGTCCAAATTACCCTGGGATCAATTTTGATACACCGATCTACATCCACCTCTGGCCAGGCACTGGGTGATCGTTAGGCTAGTTGCAGTGAAGTGAGCGAGGGGGATGCAATGTGCATCCCCCTCGCCCATGTGCTATGTGCTCTGTCCGCTGGAGAAGTTTGGGGTGGCTGGTGAGGCGCTTGGATGACTGGGATGCAGGCTCGTTCTTGAAGAACATTGCCATGATTGAGATTAGGGCGATGGCGCGGCGGGCAAAGCCTATGGAATTTTGGCCGAATGATGATTATGTGGCATGCATCGCATGGCTTGCAGACCTCTGCCACAGTATGCCGGACGCTTCTCTTAGGAGTGCTGGTCTTCGTGGAATGATTCGACTCCGCGGCTATCGTGGGCGCCCATTTCTCCATGCGTGGCAAGTGGCCGATTCGATGGGGCGAGAGTGGATCATTGATCGGCTGAGGCGCGAGGGGATTTCATGGACTCCCCCGGTGCTGGTGCAATAAAGCTCTTAATTTCCTGGCCATGGGTTGACGCGGCGCCGAGTGGAGCACGTTGGAGGTGTTCGTAATCCGCGCTGGCAGTCATGCTGCGAATAGTCATCAGTGAAAATGGGAAAACACGTCAGAGGCTCCGCCAGGTAGATCCTGGTGGAGCCTCTTTGGTTCTTGACGGCAGTAGTTGACGGCAACGTCAGCGGACGGGTGCCGCACAAAGCGGCGGGTCGTTGCCGTCGTCGGGCCGGCTGGTGGTCTGTGGGATCGCGGAGGGCGCGGCCGAGGAGGTCGATGGCGTCGCGCTGGAGGCGGAGTCGGACGTGGGCGTAGACGGTGGCGGTGACGCCGATGTGGGCGTGGCCGAGGAGTTCCTTGATGACGACGAGTTCGACACCCTGTTCCAGGAGGAGAGCCGCGGTCGACTGTCGGCGCGGTACCTCCGGTGATCAGGACACAGGTCCTGCTCGGTCGTCTCCCTCCGCCTCCACCCCGCGGGTGGCATGCGGGCCGCGTCCAAGACCGGTTCCGTGCGCTGTGATGCCTTCGCGGGATGACCGCTCGTGGTGTAGTCACCGCGTAGTCACCACCACCCACCCGGCCGGCGTCGTCACCGCGGCCGACCGCCTCCTCGACCGTGATGCTCGGACGGCATCACAGGCGCCGGAACAGGTCTTGGACGCCGGTGCCGGCGCCGGTGCAGGCTGAGAGCGATCCCGAAACGAGAGGAACAACGTCATGAGGGTCTTCGTCACCGGCGGTTCCGGCTACATCGGCAAGGCGACCATCGGCGCGCTGACACGACACGGCCACACCGTGCGCGCCCTGGCCCGCAACGAGCACGCCGCCCGGACCGTACGCACGCACGGGGCGGATCCGGTCACGGGCAGCCTGGCCGACCTGGGCGTGCTCAATGAGGCGGCGGCGCAGGCCGAAGCCGTCATTCACCTCGCCCAGGCGGCCACCGGCGCGGAGGATCTCGCCGCCGCCACCGCGATGCAGGACGGCATCGGCGCCGGCCCCTATGTGCACACCGGCGGTACCTGGGTCTACGGCGACACCGACGGCGTCGTCGACGAGGACGCCCCGTGGGATCCACCGGCTCTCGTCGCCTGGCGCCGCCCCGTCGAGGACGCCGTCCTCGCCCGCGCCGCGCGCGGAGGTCGTCCCGTCGTGGTCCGGCCCGGCCTGCTGTACGGCGGCGACAACCGGCTCATCGATGCCTTCTTCACCCGTCCGGGCAAGGCGGCGGGCGCCATCGCCTACATCGGAGACGGCTCGCAGCACTGGGCTCTGGTCCACGTCGACGACCTCGCGGAACTGTACGTGGCCGCGCTGCGCGCCCGGCCCGGCGCCGTCTACGCCGGCGTCGGAGGAGTCGGTCCCACGGCCCGGGAGTGCGCTGAAGCCATCAGCCGAGGAGCGGGCCTCGGCGGCAAGACCGTCTCCATCACCCTGGAGGAGGCACGCGCGGCCATGGGCGCCCTCGCCGACGCCTTCGCCCTGGACCAGCAGTTCACCCCGGCACGCGCCCGCGACCAGCTCGGCTGGACCCCGACGCACACCGACCCGCTGACCGTCCTCGCCCAGGACTGATCCACGCCCCCGGCGGCCGCCCCCTCGCCGACCGGGGGAGCCGCCGCCGGGAGCGGCACCCCACTGGATCCCCTGGGGTATCACGAGGCGTACGGACACCGATCAGGACGGGACACGGCAACGGTATGGACATCGACCTGCGGAAACTGCGCTACTTCGCGGCGGTCGCCGAGGAACTCCACTTCGGCCGCGCCGCCGAGCGACTGCACATCGCCCAACCGGCCCTCTCCCGCCAAGTGCGCGCGTTGGAGAGCGACCTGGGCGTCACACTCTTGCGCCGCGACCGCAGGGGCACCGTCCTCACGCCCGCCGGAGCCCAACTCCTCGACGATGTGGGCCCGCTCCTCGCAGCGGCCGAGGCCGTGGTCCGCCGGGTCACCGCCGCAGCCGCCGCCACACGGGTCTTCACCGTCGGCTTCATGCCCGGCATCACCGTCACCCCCGCCGTGCGGGCACTCACCGCCCGTCACCCCGGGCTCGACGTCCGGCTGCTGCGCACCGGCTGGGAGGACCAGGTCGAGGTCCTGCGCGACGGACGGGCCGACGTCAGCATCGTGCGCCTGCCGATTGATCAGAAGGGGCTGAGCGTACTGCCGCTGTTCAGCGAACCGCGCGTCGTGGTGCTGCCGAGGGACCATCCGCTGGCCGACAAGCCGGCCCTCACCGTCGCCGACCTCGCGGGCGAGCACCTCCTCCAGGACCCGGACGCCGTACCGGAGTGGCGCGACATCGCGCAGGAACTGCGCACCGGCGAGCGCTCCGACATTCCACCCATCCACAGCGTCGAGGAAAAGCTCGAACTGGTCGCCGTCGGCGCGGGCATCTGCGTGATCCCGCTGTCCACCGCGACCTTCTACACCCGCCCCGACGTCCTCGCCCGGCCCGTCGAGGGCCTCGGCCCGGGGCAGGTCTGCCTGGCCTGGCCCGCCACCCGCCGTTCCCGGCTCATCCACGACTTCGCCGATGTGGCACCTGCCCTGGCACCACCGCCCACCTCGCCATGACCGCCACCCCACCCGAACCCGCCGCCACCGCCGCCCACCGAGGAGCGGGCCACGTAAGGGACGCACCACACGGGGCCACCCGACCGCTGTCGCCGCGCGGATCGGACGTCTCGGTGCGCGGCATCGCTCAGGCCCTGGAACGGTGCCCGACGACGTCCGCCGTGCTGCTGGCCAACCACGGCCCGCTGGTGTTCGGCCCGGACGCGGCGGACGCCGCCAACCTGCTGACGGCGATCGAGGAGAGCGCCGAGGCCGAGATCGCCGCAGCCGCCGCGCGAAGTACTGGGTGGGCTCGTTCGTACAAGTGCGCTACGCCGATGAGGGGACCGGCGGACGGTCCGTGCTGGACGTCCGTGCGCACTCCCGACCAGCGAACTCGCACAGGAAGTCGGAGAGTTCCGGTCCGGCTTTCGGCAGGTCGGCGCAGTGGTCGAAGGGACAGGCGGGCCGCTCGGTGCTGTTCTTCTGGTGGGAGCCGGTCCGGCTCCTGTCACCGTGGCATCCGTGTTCGGCTGTGCTGCCGGGCGCGTGCGCCCACCCATCCCAGGACAGGGACCCATGAAGATCCATCGTATAGCCGTCGCCGCCCTTGCCGTCGGCACCCTGCTGGCCGGAGGCACGGCTATGGCTGAGGCCAACACCGCGACGAGCAGCCAGAGTTCGGCCTCGACCGGCCAGGTTCGCAGGGACGCCGTGAGCTGCGCGGCCGCCACCATCTCCTCGTCGGTCGCCGCCGCCAACGCCTCCACCGCGGCAGCCGCGGCGCAGGCCGACGCCGCGTCGGCCGCCGCCGCCCTCAAGACCTTCATCGCGGCGACCCAAGCCGTGCCACCCAACGCCGCCGCCGAGGCCGCAGCCGCCACCAGCGCCGCCGCCGCCGAGGCCGCCGCGGTCACCTCCTCCACCGCTGCCGCCACCGCTGCCGCCACCGCCGCCACCGCCAGCACCGCCGCCGTGAAGGCCTGCGCCGTAACGCCGGCCCCCACCACCTGAGACGGACCCGCGGCACAGCTCGCCTGCCGGGCCGGGCCGTGGTGCGCAGTCCCCACGGTCCGGCCCGGACCGACTCGCCCCGCTCGCTCCGGCAGCGCGAGCGACCTCGAAGACGGGGGGCTCCACCAACCCGAAGGGAGCGTCATGCGACGCATCCGCACCATCCCGGTCCTCGCCGGATCCGTGGTCCTGACCGCCGTGTCGGCCGCACTGGTCCCCACCTCCGCGCAGGCGGCCGTCGCCTGCAACGAGACCGCGCTGGTCGCGGCGATCAACGCCGCCAACACCGCCGGCGGGGGCAACGTCGTCCTCGCGACCGACTGCGTCTACACCATCGCCTCGTCCCACAGCAGTGACACCGACGGCCCGAACGCACTGCCGGTCATCACCACCGCCATCACCCTGACCGGTGACAACGACACCATCACGCGCTCGACGGCGGCCGGTACGGCCGCCTTCCGCATCGTCAAGGTGGCCGCGGGCGCGAGCCTCACCCTCAAGGGCAACGTCACCCTCAGCAATGGCTCCTCCGCCACCGACGGCGGTGGCGTCCTCAACTACGGCGCCGTGACCCTCACGGCCAGCGCCCTGACCGGCAACACCGCCCAGGGCAGGGGCGGCGGCCTGGCCAACGAGGACGTCAACGCCCCCCAGAAGGGGGCCGTGGCGACCCTCACGAACAGCACCGTGGCCGGGAACAGCGCCACCTTCGAGGGCGGCGGAATCTACAACGGCCTGCGCGGCTCGCTCACCACCACCAGCAGCTTCGTCAACGCCGGCAACAGCTCCCAGACCCAGGGCGGTGGCATCGCGGCCATCGACTCCACCGCAACCACCCTGACCAGCACTGCGATCAGTGCCAACAGGGCCGGTACGACCGCCGGCGGAATCTACCGCCAGAACGGCACCATGACACTCACCACGACACCGGTCAGTGGGAACACCCCCGACAACTGCGTCGGCAGCTCCCCCGCGGTGCCCGGCTGCGTCGGCTGATCCGCCGACTGCTCCGAACCCGTCGTTCATCCGGTCACCGGGGTGCGGCGCCCTGCCCCTGGTGGGCGGGCTTGGTGTGGGCCTCGCCGGCGATGAGGAGCAGGCGGCGGGGCCGGTGCCGATGCCCGCCCCCCCGCCGAGTGGCTGTCGGCCGTCCCGGGGCGAGCCCCGGGCGGGTGCGGTCGCGATGCAGAGCGCACGAAGCTCGCTGATACTGAGCCAACGGGCAGTGACGGAACGTGGCGCTGTCGCTACGTTCCGACACGCCCGGCCCGCGCGCCGTCGTAGGCGCGGCGACCGCTGAGCAGGGCCGCCGGAAGCCACGACCAGCGACCACTGGCCCGGCGGCGTACCGACCGCCGGGTCCTGGACGGAGAGATCGGGAATGCTGAACCGACGAGACCTTCTGAAAGCCGCCGCCATAGGTGGCCCGGCGGTCCTCTTCCCATGGGACCGCGCACCGGGCGGAGTCCGGGCCTCGTCCCTCGCGCTACCGGCCGCGCCGGCCGCGCTGGCCGCGCCGGCCCGGTCGGAGGCCAAACGGTCGGCCGCCCGGATCGTCCCCTTCGAGCACGCCATGCCGCTGCCCCCGGTGCTGAGCCCGGTGTCGCGGACGGACTCCTCGGACCTGTACCAGCTGCGGATGGCCGAGACCCGGGCCGAGATCGTCAAGGGGCTGCTGACCACCGTCCGGACCTACGGCGGCTGCTTCCCCGGTCCGACCATCCGGGCGGTCAGGGGACGGGAGGTGGTGGTCCAGCAGACCAACGACCTGAGCGTGCACACCTCCGTCCACCTGCACGGCGGCTATGTGCCGTCGCGGTACGACGGCCTGCCGATGGACCTCGTCAAGCCCGGTGAGACCCGCGAGTACCGCTACCCCAACGACCAGGTGGCCGCCTCGCTCTGGTACCACGACCACGCGCACGAGCTGGAGGCCGAGAACGTCTACCGCGGCCTGGCCGGCGCCTACCTGCTCAGCGACCCGCACGAGAGCGGCCTGCCGCTGCCGAACGGCGAGTTCGACATCCCGCTGTTGATCCGGGACGCCCGGATCGAGAGCGACGGCAGGCTGATCTACACCGACCCGTACCAGTGCCCGCACATGCTGGTCAACGGCAAGGAGCGGCCCTACTTCCAGGTGGCGGCGCGCAAGTACCGTCTACGGGTCTTCAACGTCTCGCCCAACCGCCACATATCGCTACGCCTCGCCGGCGGCGAGCCGTTCACCCAGATCGCCTCCGACGGCGGACTGCTCGCCGAGCCGGTGGAGGTGCACGAGCTGACCCTGACCGGCGCGGAACGCGCCGAGATCGTGGTCGACTTCGCCCGCTACCCGGTCGGCGGATCGGTGGTGCTGGAGAACACGGCCGCGCTGGAGACCGAGCGGGCCGAGGTGCTGCGCTTCGACATCACCCGGACCGCCGAGGACCGAAGCCAGATCCCGGCCGTCCTGGCCACGCTGCCGCCGATCCCGAAGGCGACGGTGCACCGGGAGTTCGAGCTGACGACCTTCCCGGACGCCAGGATCAACGGGCGCAAGTACGACCCGAACCGGACCGACGTGCGGACCACCGCCGGCACCAGCGAGATCTGGACGATCCACAACTACCTCACCCGCCGGCCGGCCGGGGTCTTCCACGCCCCCCACTCCTTCCACACCCACCTGGTGCGGTTCCGCGTGCTGGACCGTGACGGGAAGCCGGTCGGCCCGGCCGAGGCCGGGCTGAAGGACACCGTCACGGTCAACCCGGGCGAGACCGTCCGGATCGCCATGACCTGGGGCGACTATCCGGGCGAGTACGTCTACCACTGCCACCACATGGTGCACTCCTCGCACGGCCAGATGGGCCGGATCGACGTGCTGCCCGCGGCATCGGAAGACCGCGGCAAGGAGTCGGACGATGCCTTCGCCGACTCGCACCCGGCCTCCGGCGCGTCGGCGGCCGGAACCGGTCGACGGCGATGGCGAGGGCGGCGGCGCCACCGGCTCCACCACCACGCGGGCCGCCGCCGGAACCGGGGGCGGCGGAACTGGTGGCGTGGCTGAACGACGGTGAGGTGGCCGAACGACGGTGAGGTGGCCGAACGACGGTGACGTGGAGGCGCCGGGGCTGGTGCGCGCGTCGATGGCGCGCCAGAACCCGGTCGCGATCAGGCGTCGGGGTTCCGGGCAGGGGAGGGGAAGCAGTGCCGTCGGCCTGACGAACACGGCTACCCGTCCTGCCCGGTCACGCGTGTGCGGCTGTCGGGTGGGTCGCGAGGGTGTGGGTGGCCGGTGCCCCGGTCGGGAGGGCCCTCAGCCAGGGGTCCTCCCTCGTAGCGGGTGGCGAGGGTCCGTACCGTCTCGGCGATGCGGTCGCGGAGTTCGACCGGGGCCATGACCTCGACGTCGATGCCGAGCCGCAGGAACTCCTGATGGGCGTGGTCGATCGATTCGATGGGCACCCGGGTCTGGGTCCATCCGTCACCCACAGGTGTCACACCGAGGCGGCGGGCGCCCTCCGGGGTGAGCCGTACCAGGGCCTGCCCGGTGTGCAGCCGGGCCTGGAAGTCGGCCAGATAGCCGTTCCAGTGCGCGGCCAGGTCGAACCCGTCCGGGGTGGCGAACTCCTCTTCCAGCGTGTGGACTTCGAGGATCTGGTCGACCCGGTAGGTGCGGGTCCCGGACGGCCCGCCGGCGACCAGGTACCAGCGGCCGGCCTTGAGTACGAGCCCGTACGGCTCCACCCGCCGCTCGATCTCCTCCGGCGCCCGCCAACGCAGGTACCGCAGAACCACCGCCCGCCGCGCCCACATCGCGGCGGCGACCGCGGGCAGGTGAGGCGCACGGTCGGCCTCGCCGTACCAGCCGGGGGCGTCGAGCAGGAAGCCCGTCCGGATCCGCTCGGCGTGCTCGCGCAGCTCCGCCGGAAGGGCGGCCCGCAGCTTGAGCCGGGCGGTGGCGAGCGCCTCGCCGAAGCCGAGCTGGGCGGCGGCGTCCGGGAGCGCGGTCAGGAACGCGGCCTGGGCCTCGTCCGCGGTCAGCCCGGTGAGCCGGGTCCGGTAGCCGTCGACCAGCTGGTAGCCGCCCGCGTGCCCGGCCTCACCGTACAGCGGGATGCCGGCGGCGCCGAGCGCCTCGACGTCCCGGTAGACGGTACGGACGGAGACCTCCAGTTCCTCGGCCAGCTGGCGGGCCGTCATCCGGCCCCGGTTCTGGAGCAGTAGGAGCAGGGTCACCAGTCGGCTCGCGCGCATGCCGCCCAGTATCCACTGACAGGAGATGTCAGTGGAGCGCCCCTAACCTGCGGCACATGAACGACTTCGACTTCCCGCACGGCTCCTGGGACGTGGCCGATCGCCGTCTCACCACACCACTCGGTCCGGACACCGCCCGCTGGGAGCAGGGATTCTCCGCCGACGAGGGCCGCACCTGGGAGCTCAACTGGACCATGGACCTCACCCGCGCCGGGCGGGCCGGCGCATGAGCATCGTCGAACTCCGGCAGTACACCCTGCACCCCGACACCCGGGAGACGCTGATCGAGCTCTTCGAGCGCGAGTTCGTGACCGGCCAGCAGGCGGTCGGCATCACCGTCGGCGGCCGCTTCCGCGACCTGGACGACCCGGACCGCTTCGTCTGGCTGCGCGCGTTCCCCGACATGGCGCACCGTCGGCGCGCGCTGGAGGCGTTCTACACCGGCCCGGTCTGGCGGAAGCACCGCGACGCGGCCAACGCCACCATGGTCGACAGCGACGACGTCCTGCTGCTGTGCGGCCCGGGCTTCACGCCTCCGCCCGGCGCACGTGAAGTGCTCGCAACCGTCTGCCACCCCACCGACACGGCCGCCTTCGGTGCGTACGCCGCCCGGCACCTGGGCCCGGGCCACGCGGTGCACTGCACCGAGCACGCCGAGAACGACTATCCCCTCTTGCCCGTCCGTGCCGGAGAGGACGTCCGCGTCTGGTTCGGCCCGGCCGAGCCACCGCCCTGGCCGACCCGGCGGCTGCGGCTGGAACCCGTGACACCCTAACCCTCGCGCTTCGCCAGCAGAGTTGCTCAAGGCGTGATCAGAAGGACGAGGAGTGCGGCCCGTCCCACGGCCGGAAGGGGACTTCCCCACCGCCGCCGACCGGGCCCGCGCCCTCCTTCGCCGAGGAGCCGAGTTTGCGACCACCCGTCGGTGCCGTACAGTCGACCTCACCGACGCGGGGTGGAGCAGCTCGGTAGCTCGCTGGGCTCATAACCCAGAGGTCGCAGGTTCAAATCCTGTCCCCGCTACCACGGATCGAGGGGCGGAAACACGATCGTGTTTCCGCCCCTCGGCGCATCACTGTGACGTCCTTCCACGAGCGCCGTACGCGCTGGTTCACCGGCACGCCGAGCACCTTGTCAGAGCCCGGGTCGGCGGACGCCCGCGTCGATACGGCTCGATGGCCCTCCCGCACTCAGCGAACGTGGAGCACTCGGCACAGTCGATCCGCTGCTCCCCGGCCTCGGTGATGGCACCGGCCTGCCCGGTGCCTCAGCGCAGTCCGGTGAACAGGTCCTGCTCGGGCAGCGCCGCGCCGGTGGTGTCGCGGACCCGGACGAACGTCTCCACGCCCATCAGTTCGGTGAACCGCTCCCGGCCCATCCGCAGGAAGAAGATGTTCTCGCTCTGGCTGGCGTGCGCGAGCAGCGCGTCGAACTTCTGCCCGCCGAAGGCGGTGGTGTCCACCCAGGTGGTGATCTCCTCGTCGGGCAGCCCGATCGGGGGCAGCTCCGGGGCCTCCCCGGTGGGCTCCGGGTCGTCCCGGTCGGCGCCGAACTCGCGCATGAGCTCGCCGAAGCGCTGCATCGCCGAGTGCGGTGCGGTGGTCCAGTACACCTTGGGCGTCAGGGCGGCCTGGGTGAGGGCGGCCATGGTGATGCGATTGGCCTGGATGTGGTCGGGGTGGCCGTAGAAGCCGTTCTCGTCGTAGGTCACGACGACGTCGGGCTGGTAGCGGAGCATCAGGTCGGCGAGCCGGGCGGCGCCGTCGGCGACGGGGGTGCTCCAGAACGATCCCGGGGCGTCGTTGGCGGGCCAGCCCATCATCCCGGAGTCGCCGTAGCCGAGCAGTTCGAGGTGGTCGACCCCGAGGACCCGGCAGCTGGCTTCGAGCTCCTGGCGGCGCAGTTCGGCGACGAGGGCGGGATCGTGGCCCGCCTCGCCCGGCTTGGCGCCGCCGGGGCCGTCGCCGCAGGCGCCGTCGGTGCAGGTGACGAGGACGGTGCGGATGCCCTCGGCGGCGTAGCGGGCGAGGACGCCGCCGGTCGAGGTGGCTTCGTCGTCGGGGTGGGCGTGCACTGCCATCAGCGTCAGGGGCCGGTCGGCCATGGGTGTCGTCCTCCGGTCGGTCGGGTGTGGTCCGCCCTCCAGTCTGCGCCAGCGCCTCGGGCGGCTCGGGCCCGGGGGTGTCCGGCCCGTCCTCCGCCCGGCCTTCGACGTCGGCGCTGACCGTGCCCAGGGTGGTCCGGTAGTCCGGTAGTCCGGTAGTCCGGTAGCCCGGTAGCCCGGTAGCCCGGTAGCGGCTGACCGGTGCCGGACCGTCACTCGCTCCACCGACTCCGCCCTGAAAGCCTCAGGAGGAGACCGGTGCGGGGTCTCGCCAGATGTCCATCGGAACGGCGCGGACCGCGCGTCCGTCCGCGTCGAGGATCCGGCCCATCCGTTTCACGGTGCGCAGCGACACGCGGCGCTCGGCCACCCGCAGGTCGGGGAACCTGCGGGCGAGAGCGGCTTCCAACCGCTGGACGTCGGCGAGGGAGCGCTGCCAGACGGAGAGGATGAGGTTGTGCGGGCCGGTGACGGACACGCACAGCCGGACCTCGGGGAGTCTGGCGAGCTGGGGGCCGACCTCGTCGAGCCGGTCCGGGGGAAGGTCGGCCCGGAAGGTCGCCAGGACCGGCCGGCCGGCGTCGCGGGCGGCGATCTCGCAGCGGAAGCGGATCGCGTCGGAGGCGGCCAGCCGGTTGAGGCGGCGGCGCAGCGTGGACGGGCTGAGCCCGGTGGCGGCGGCCAGCTCGGCTTGGTCGAGGCGGCCGTCGACGCCCAGTCTGATGAGCAACTCCCGCTCTTCCTCCCGGACTTCGGCTCGTAGGCCGGACGGCGGCCCGTTGCCCGCCGGGTGATCGTCGTGCAGCTCCACGCGCTGGGCGGGGTCCAGTGAGTCCAGTCGCCAGCGGATCCCCTCGGCGTAGAAGCCGGTCGCCAGGTGGACGCGGACGGCGTTGACCCCGGGGAGCCGGCCGAGCCGTTCGGCGGTGTACCGGGAGACCGCCGCCAGGTCGGTGAAGGCCGCGGTGACGACGAGGTCGCAGCCCTGGGAGAGGTGTTCGATGCTCATCACGTGCGGGTCCTCGGCCAGGTCGTCGGCGATCCGCCGGAGCCGGTCGGGAGCGCAGTCGAGGTCGAGGTAGGCGACGCACCCGGGGTCCTCGGGGTGCGGCAGACCGTAGGCGGTCACCCAGGCGATCCCGGCCTCCGAGAGTCGGCGCCAGCGGCGGGCGGCGGTGACCGGGCTGATCCCGAGGGCCTGGCCGAGCAGCGACCAGGGTGCCCGGGGCCGCAGCTGCATCGCGTTCACCAGGGCGAGGTCCAGCTCGTCCACCGTCACTTCGTCGACCGCCGCCTCGTCCACCGCCGCCTCGTCGACCGTCACTTCGTCGACCGCCGCCTCGGCGTCGGTCACCGTCGACCGCCGGTGGATTCGTTCATCAGGTGGCCTCCTCGTGGCGTGATCCTGCGAAATTGCGGGAACTCCCGTCGCGAGATCCAGAATCACGGAACAAGATCGCTCTGCACAAGTTCCCGCCGCACGCGGGTTCGACGGAGGTGCCTGTGTCCCTGCACGACGACGCTCTCGCTCTGGCCCCGGACCTGGTCCGGCTCCGCCACGACCTCCACCGCTTCCCCGAGTTGGGCCTCGCCCTCCCGCGCACCCAGGAGCGGGTGTTGCAGGCCCTCGACGGACTGCCGCTGGAGGTGAGCCTGGGCTCCGCGCTGAATTCGGTCACCGCGGTGCTGCGCGGCGGGCGACCGGGGCCGGCGGTGCTGCTGCGCGCCGACATGGACGGTCTGCCGGTCGTCGAGAAGGCTCCGCTGACGTTCGCCGCCGACAACGGTGCCATGCACGCCTGCGGGCACGATCTGCACACCACCATGCTCGCGGGTGCCGCACAGCTGCTGGCCGCACGGCGGGAGCAGCTCCACGGCGACGTGGTCTTCATGTTCCAGCCCGGCGAGGAGGGCTCGGACGGAGCCGGCGCGATGCTGGCCGAGGGCGTGCTGGACGCGGCAGGCAGGCGCCCGGTCGCCGCGTACGCCTTGCACGTGGCGTCGAGCATGCCGCACGGGGAGTTCAGCTCCCGGCGCGGGCCGATCCTCGCCGCCTCCGATGCGCTGAACGTCACCGTCCACGGTGCGGGCGGCCACGGCTCGGTACCGCACCGGGCCAAGGACCCCATCCCGGCGGCCTGCGAGATGGTCACCGCCCTGCAGACCATGGTGACCCGCCGCTTCGACGTGTTCGATCCGGTGGTGATCACCGTCGGGCTCCTCCAGGCCGGCACCCAGCGCAACGTCATCCCCGAGACCGCCCGCTTCGAGGCGACCGTGCGCACCTTCTCCGCCGAGGCGCGGTCCAGGGTCGCCGACATCGTGGTGGAGCTGGTCAGGTCCGTCGCGGCCGCCCACGGCCTGCGGGCGGAGGCCGAGTACCTTCCCGGGTACCCGGTGACCGTGACCGACGGGGCCGAGACCGACTTCCTGGCGGACACCGTCCGGGAGGTCTTCGGCGAGGAGCGCTTCCGGACGATGGCGAACCCGATGACCGGGGCGGAGGACTTCTCCCGGGTACTCGCCGCCGTTCCGGGATCGTTCGTGTGGCTCGGCGCCGCTCCGAAGGGGACCGACCCCGAGAGCCTGCCGGTCAACCACTCGCCCTACGCGGAGTTCGACGACGCGGTGCTCCCCGACGGGGCCGCGCTCTACGCCGAACTCGCCACCCGCCGTCTCGCAGCCTGAACCCGTACACCGAGGAAGGAACGATCAAGCACATGACCGAAAAGCACATGCCCGAGCCGCGCGAGGTGGTCGAGCAGCAGCTCGTCGCCTACAACAGCCACGACATCGACGCCTTCGTCGCCACCTATGCCGAGGACGTCGTGGTCAACCGGCGCAACGGCGACCCGCTGCAGGGCCGTCAGGCCCTGCGTGACACCTACACCGGCCAATTCGCCAAGGGCCGTTGCCGGGCGGAGATCGTGGGGCGGCTGAGCGAAGGTGACTGGGTGGTCGACCACGAAGTCGCCCACGGCCTGGCAGACGAGCCGGTCCGCGTCCTGGTGGCCTACCGAGTGCGCGAAGGGCTCATCGACCGCGTCGACTTCCTCGGCTGAACAACTGGACAGCTGAACAACTGGACAGCTGAACAGCACTGGCCCGCTCGCGGAAGGTCATGGGCGGTGGGGTCCGGAGTCGCGGGGTCCGGCCTCGCGCCTCACTGTCCGCGCCGGACGCCGCAGTTCGACCGTGCGCCGTCCCGCCGTCCCGTGCGTCATCGGTGAAGGTCCGTCAGAGGCCCGGGACGGCATCCTTCGCAACGGTGTGCCAGTTGGTGACGATCGGCTTGTCGACCGGCGTGGTGCCGACGGGGATGCTGACCGGGTTGGGGTCGGCGTTGCCGATGCCCACGATGACGTCGGTGAACTCGATCGCCTGGTTGTCCTTGGTGGTCTTCGTCATGACGCCCGCGTACGCGGCCTTGGCGCCGCTCAGGGTGATCGGATCGCCGGTGGCGTGCTCGGCGTTGGCGGCCTCGATGCCGCCCGAGCCGAACGCGATAGTGGGGTGGGCCCCGGGGAGCGTGCAGGTGATGCCCGCCTTGGCCTTGGCCGTGATCAGGAGGTATCCGCCGGCCTGGGATTCGGTCTTCGCGCTGAGGACCAGGTCGTTGGCGCCGCAGGCCTGGCCGTAGCCGCTCTTGTCGGCAGCGGGGGAGGAGGGCGCGGCGGGGGACTTGGGGGTGGAAGGGGACTTGGGCGTGGTGGCGGCCTTCGTCGGCGAGGCCCCGGTGGATGCGGTTGCGGCCCCGGTGGGTGCGGCGGCGGTGGCCGCAGGGCTGGCGGCGGTGGAGCCCGTGTCGCTGTTGTCCGGCCCGCAGGCCGTCGCGGTGGCGGCGAGCGCCGCGACGGCGGCGGCGGTGAGGGCGAGGCGACGCGTGCGCATGAGGTCTCCCGATGTCATTCGGCCGGTGCGGTTCACCGGTGTGATCACCGTAGGCGGGGTTCGTTCACGGGCCGGTGCGGGAAATATCCTGATCTTGTCTCAGAACCGACGGGCCGTGTCCGCGGGAAGCGGTCGGCCTCGGCCCGAGGCGGGTGACGAGGTTCGCCCGGTCGACTCCGGAGGGCGCTGCGCGCGGGCTGCCGCTTCAGACGCCGTCCTTGTGGCCGTTCGCGACGATCAGCTTCTCCATGCTCTCGTGGGCGGGGGCGGCCTCGGTGTTGCTCTCGTCGTGGAACATCCTGAGGTACTGGATGAGGACGCTCACGCACTTGTCCCGCCCGTCGTACTCCGCGTTGTCGACGAGTCGGCAGTCCTTGGAGATCTCCCTCATCTGCCCGTCGGGAGCGGTGTACACGGGATGCCAGATCAGCTTCACGTCCGGGTTCAGCCGCTGGACCAGCCGTAGTTCCGGGACTTCCAACCTGATGAGGATGCTCTCCGGCGCGTAGGCCCGCACGAAGATGTGCACGGGGCCGGTCGCGCGGGACACGAAGGCCTTGGACAGGACGCTCCACATCGGCCCCGTCAGCTTCCAGTCCGGGTGCAGCTCCAGGACGTTGAGCACGCTGCCGATCCGGGTCCGCCCCAGTGGCGTGTGGCCCTTCTCGTACGCGTAGTCGCTGGTCTCGATGCCGCCCGCCCACAGGGCCATGGTGGGCGTCTCGATCTCCAGGTGTTCGGCCATGAGCTTGACGAAATCCTGGTACCACGTGTTCGACGCACGGAGTTCGCGCTGCTCCTGGCGGTCGCTCGTCTTCGCCACGGCCTCGTCGTTCAGTGCGCCCTGCGAGTCGACCCCGCCGAGCAGGAGTTGCCAGGCGGCGTCGGCCTGGGGCTGGGGGATGCCCGCGGCCTTCGTCAGGTCCTGGTACGGCCCCCACTCGGGGTGCTCGGTGGGCCTGGTGGCGTAGTGCTCGCCCAGTCCGCCCCTCTGGCGTTGCACCCAGTGCGTCACCGCCGCGTTCCCCACACGCCGCTGAAGCGCGGCCAGGCCCGTGAGGCGTGGCCCGCGCCCGGCGGCGGCCGCCGGCGCCGTCTGCCGCTCCGTGGCTTTCCGTGTCTCGCGCACGCCCTGCCCGTCCTTCCGGTCGCCCCCGCCGAGCCTAGCGGCGGCGGGAGCGACCGGACGAGGGACGAAAGGGCACACCCGGGGCCACGCGCGACTCCTCCGCGGTGCCGGTGGACGCCAGTGCCTCGCGTCCCGACGACGCCGGGCCACCCGCTTCTGCGCCACCGCTCGGCGACGCACTCCGAAGGCACCTGTGGGGGCCCGGCCCCGGGACGGCAGCCAGGGGCCGGGCCACTGGTGCCCGGATCTCCACCCGGCACGTGCCCGCCTCGCCGGTGCGGACGGGCGCGCCGTCGACGGTCGTCCTGCCGGTGGCGCGGACGACAGCCCGGTGCGCTGGCGTACGGGCGCCGGAGCCCGTGCGTCGGCGGTCGGGCGGCCGGACCGCGGGCCGGTCAGCCCGGCAGTCGCAGGCGGAACAGGGCCCCGCCGCCGGGGGCGGCCTCGGCGGTGAGGGTGGCGCCGTGCGCGTGGGCGATCTGGCGGGCCATGGCGAGCCCGAGGCCGGAGCCGGGCAGGGCGCGGGCGGTGGAGGCCCGGTAGAAGCGGTCGAAGACGTACGGCAGGTCCTCGGGCGCGATGCCGGGGCCGTGGTCGCGGACGGTCAGTTCCAGGCCGGCGGTGAGCCGGACCTCGACGGTGGCGCCCGGCGGGCTGAACTTGGCCGCGTTGTCGAGGAGGTTGGAGACCAGCCGGGCCAGCCGGGCGGGCACACCAGGGACGGTGCGCTCGGCGGCGGCGTTCTCCGCGGCGTCGTCCGCGGCGTTGTCCAGGGCGAAGGCGATCGCCGGCCAGTGGCCGCGCGCGGTGTCGACGCAGTGCTCGACGAGCCGGCCGACCGCGACCTGTTCGAGCAGCGGCTGCGGCTCCTCGTCGCGGGCCAGTTCGATGAGGTCGTTCACCAGCCCGGTCACCTCGCGCAGCTGGCGGTGCAGCGCGGCCGCCGCCCGCTGCCGCTGGCCCTCGGTCAACCGGTCGGCGCGGGCCAGCAGTTCGGCGTTGGTGCGCAGCGCGGTCAGCGGGGTGCGCAGTTCGTGCGAGGCGTCGGCGACGAGCCGGCGCTGGGCGGCCACGGACTGTTCCAGTTCGCCCAGCATGGTGTTGAAGCTGCCGGCCAGCCTGGTCAGTTCGTCCTCCCGGCGCCCGGGCGGCAGTTCGATCCGCAGCCCCGCGTCCCGGGTGTCGGCGATCCGCTCGGCGGTGCGGGTCAGCCGGGCGACCGGGGCGAGGCCGGTGCGGGCCACCGTGCGCCCGAGCACGGCGGCCAGCAGCATGCCCGCCGCCGCGACGGCCGCCATCAGCGCGCCGGCCTGCCGCACCCCCTCCTGGACGCTGTCGGCGCGCAGCGCGACCTGGACGGCCTGCCGGGCGCCGGGCGGCGCCGCGATCATCGGGGTGGTGAGCATCCGGGCCGGGTGGCCGCCGATGGTGAGGTCGGTGAAGTAGCCGGCCCGCTGCCGGTTCGCGACCTGGCGGGTGGCCGGTGTGACGGGCAGCAGGTACGGCTCGTCCGGGGCCTTGCCGGGGTCGGCGGAGACGATCTGCGCGCAGGCCGGGGCGGCCAGGTAGTTGCACTCGCCGTAGACGACCTGGGGCCCCTGGTCACGGTGCTGCTGCTGCACCAGGGTGGCCTGCTGGGTGAGGTGCTGGTCGAGCTGGTGGTTGAGCTCGTAGCGGACGATGCTGAACGCGGCCGCGCTGATCCCGAGCGCCACCACGGCGACCGCGGCCGTGCAGGCGAGGGCCAACCGGGTGCGCAGCGGGCGCCGGCGCCGCCAGCGTGCGTGCGCCCTCAAGCCCGGTCCAGCCGGTAGCCGACCCCGTGCACCGTGTGTACGAGCCGGGGCTCGCCGCCGGCCTCCAGCTTGCGGCGCAGGTAACCGACGTAGACGGCCAGGGAGTTGGAGTCGGGGCCGAAGTCGGCACCCCACACCCGCTCCATGATCACCTCGCGCGGGAGCACCTGGCCGGGGTGGCGCAGCAGCACCTCCAGCAGCGTGAATTCGGTGCGCGAGAACTCCACCGGCCGCCCGGCCCTGCTCCCGGTCCGGGTGGCCGGGTCGACCTCCAGGTCGGCGAAGCGGTAGCCGGGCTCCTCGGCGGCCGGGGCGCTGCGCCGCAGCAGGGCGCGCAGCCGGGCGGTCAGCTCGTCCAGGGCGAACGGCTTGACCAGGTAGTCGTCG
Source organism: Kitasatospora sp. NPDC086801 (assembly GCF_044745805.1). Lineage (NCBI taxonomy): Bacteria > Bacillati > Actinomycetota > Actinomycetes > Kitasatosporales > Streptomycetaceae > Kitasatospora > Kitasatospora sp. NPDC086801. Next base: position 157,865 of record NZ_JBIVAX010000007.1, on the reverse strand, counting down.
GCGCCCGCGTCGAGGCCGTCGACGCGGTCGCTCACCGAGTCGCGCGCGGTCAGCACCAGGATCGGGATCCGGTCGCCCAGGGCCCGCAGCCGGCGGCAGACCGCCAGGCCGTCGAGGACGGGCATCAGCAGGTCGAGGACCATCGCGTCGGGCTGCCAGCCGGCCACCTCGCTCAGCGCCGCCAGGCCGTCGGCGGTGCCGCGCACCTGGTAGCCCTCGACGGCCAGCCCGTCCTCGACGGCGGCGCGTACCTCCGGATCGTCGTCGACGACCAGCACTCTCTGCCCGTTGTTCATGCGGACAACCCTCTCAAAACGACTCTGAGAAGTCTCTTAGACGGCCTCAGCAGGCTCGACGGCATGCGGACAGAACACGGCACTCACGGCAACGACGGCAGCCACGGCAGCCACGGCAGCCACGGTATTCGCGGCAACGATGGCCACCGCGGCAACCACGGCACTCACGGCAACCACGATCCGGCCCGCCCCCTGTCGGTGGTGATCGGCGCCGGCGGCACCGGCGGACACATCTACCCGGGCCTCGCCCTGGCCGAGGCGCTGCGCCGGGCCGACCCGCGGGCCGTGATCTCCTTCGTGGGCACCGAACGCGGACTGGAGACCACCCTAATCCCGCAGGCCGGCTACCGGCTGCACACCGTCGACATGATCCCCTTCGACGCCTCCCTCGGCCCGCGCCGCTACCTGCTCCCCGCGGCGCTGCTGCGCTCCGGCCGGGACTGCCGGGAGATCCTGCGGGCCCAGGGCGCACAGGTCGCGGTCGGCATGGGCGGCTACCCGAGCGCGCCGGTGATCGTCGGCGCCAAGATGGCCGGGCTGCCGAGCGTGGTGCACGAGTCGAACGCGGTGCCCGGGCGGGCCAACCGCTTCGCCGCCCGGCTCACCCCGCACATCGCGCTCGCCTTCGACCGCACCCGCGAGCACCTGCCCGCCGGCCGGTCGGCGCAGACCGTCGGGATGCCGCTGGTCGGCGCCGTCGCCCAGCTCGACCGCGCGGCGCTGCGCGCCGAGGCCCGTCGGCACTTCGGCGTCCCGGACGGCGTCCGGCTGCTGGTCTTCAACGGCGGCAGCCTCGGCGCCGCCCGGCTCACCGCGGCCGCCGTCGAACTGGCCGGCCGCTGGCGGCACCGCACCGACCGGCGGTTGCTGATCAAGACCGGTCCGGCCGCGCTGGCACAGGTCAGGGCCGCGCTGGACGGCAACCCGACGGCGCACGCGGTCGCCTACCTGGACCGGATGGACCTCGCCTACGCGGCCGCCGACCTCATGGTGTGCCGCGCCGGCGCGGCCACCGTCGCCGAACTCTCCACGCTCCGGATGCCCGCCGTGCTGGTGCCCTACCCGCACGCGCCGCACGACCACCAGACCCACAACGCACGCGTCCTCTCCGACGCCGGAGCCGGCCTGCTGCTGCCGGACGGCGAGTGCACCGGCGAACGGCTGGCCGCGCTGGTGGAACCCCTGCTCGCCGACCCGGCCCGACTCGCCGCGATGGCGCAGGCCGCCGACCCGGGCGACCACGCGCGCGCCGCCGACCTGCTGGCCGCCAAGGTGCTCCGCGTCATCGGCCGGACCCCGGCGCCCGCGCCGCCCGCCGTCACCGCGCACACCCCTGGCCCGTACGACCGCTGACCGCCCGACCTACGACCACCCCCTGGAGGACACCATGACCCAGCGCCCCACCAACCCGAACACCCCCGCCGCGCACCAGGACTGGACCGGCCGGACCGTCCTGGTCACCGGCGCCGAGGGCTTCATCGGCAGCACCCTGGTCGACCTGCTGGTCGCCCGCGGCGCCCGCGTCCGGGCCCTGGTGCACTACAAGCCGTACGCCGAGCGCGGATACCTGGCCCGCTACCTGGCCGACCCCGACAGCCCCGTCGAGATGCTCGCCGGCGACGTCCGCGACGCCGGACGGGTCCTGGACGCCGTCGCCGGCTGCGACACCGTCTTCCACCTCGCCGCGCTGATCGGCATCCCCTACAGCTACCAGGCCCCCGAGGCCTACGTGCAGACCAACGTCGTGGGCACCCAGAACGTCGCCGCCGCCTGCCTGCGGCACGGCGCCCGCCTGGTGCACACCTCCACCAGCGAGGTGTACGGGACGGCCATCACCGCACCCATCGACGAGCACCACCCGCTCCAGCCGCAGTCCCCGTACTCCGCCTCGAAGATCGGCGCGGACATGATGGCGCTCTCCTACTGGCACGCCTTCGAACTGCCGGTCTCGGTCGTCCGCCCGTTCAACACCTACGGCCCGCGCCAGTCCGCCCGCGCCGTCATCCCCACCATCCTGGCCCAACTCCACTCCGGCGCACGGGAGATCAGGCTCGGCTCGACCACCCCCACCCGGGACTTCACCTACGCCAGCGACACCGCGGAGGGCTTCCTGGCCATCGCCCGGGCCGACCGCACGCTCGGCGAGACCGTCAACCTCGGCACCGGCAGCGAGGTGTCCATCGGCGACCTGGCCAAGGCCCTGATCGTCGCCTCCGGCCGGGACGCCGAGATCGTCGTCGACCCGACCCGGCTGCGCCCCGGCGGCAGCGAGGTCGAGCGGCTGCTCTCCGACAACCGCAAGGCGCGCGACCTGGCCGGCTGGCAGCCCCAGGTCGGCCTGGACGAGGGGCTGCGCCACACCTCCGACTGGGTCGCCGAGCACCTGCACCTGCTCGCCCCGGACCGCTACCAGGTCTGACGCCGCCCCCTGCGGCCAACGGCCCCCTCGGGCAGGGGCCTTGGCGCCGGAGCCGGCCACCGGCTCCGGCGCCGAGGCCCACCACCGGCACTGGTGCAACGACCCCGGAGACCGGCACCTCGAGAACCGCCGCGTGTTCGATGAACATGCCGCCCTGCGCGACGACTCCGGGCGCAAGATCAGCAAGCGGTACTCCGCCGCGGACCTGCAAGCCCGCTGCTTCTGACAGCGGGCCCACGGCACAGGCGGTTTGGCCACGCTCACCGTGTCCGCTCGGGGCGGTGAGCGGTGAGCGGTGAGCGGTGAGCAGTGAGCAGTGAGCGGGGCGTTGGAGCGCTGTCGCGGGATACGGGGGCGGGTGTCGGCTCCGTCGCCCGACGGCTGGAGAGGACCGGCCGTTCCATTCCGTGCTCGTCACCCCCGCCGCGCATGTCGTCGGGGCACTCGCCCTCGAAGCCCCGCATCCGACGACCACCGGCGGAAACGGCTGGCCCGACGCGTCGGCGGCTGCCAGACTCGCTCCGTGCGAGCGATCATCGAGGAGATGGCCAGCCGCCTGGCCGAGGTGCCGGGCGTCGTCGGAGTCATGCTCGGTGGCAGCCGGGCACGCGGAGAGCACCGGCCGGATTCGGACTGGGATCTCGGCGTCTACTACCGCGGGGGGCTCGATCTCGCCGCGTTGCGCGCGCTGGCCGGCCCCGAGGTGGAGGTGGCCGGCCCCGGCGGCTGGGGGCCTTGGGTCAACGGTGGCGCGTGGCTGCAGGTCGACGGCGTGGCGGTGGACTGGATCCTGCGGGATCTGGACCGGGTCGAGCAGGTGTGGGCGGACTGCCGCGAGGGCCGGTATGAGGTGGGCGTGCAGGCGGGGCACCCCCTAGGGTTCTGGTCGCCCTGCTATGCGGGCGAGGTGGCGCTCGGCCGGGTACTGGCCGACCCGACCTGCGAGCTGACGGGCCTTCGGCGCCGGACAGCGACCTATCCCGAGCCGTTGCGGGAGGCCTTGATGGGGGGAGCCTGGGAGGCGGAGTTCCTGGTCGGCACCGCAGCGAAGGGCGCGGCACGGGCGGACCCGCTGTACGTCTCGCTCTGCCTGTCCCGGGCCGTCGGCGTGCTGGTGCAAGCGATGTTCGCCGAGGACCGGCGTTGGTGCCTCAACGAGAAGGGCGCGCTGGCCGTCGCCGAGACACTGCCGGGCGCGCCGACCGGCTTCGGCCCGCGGGTCCGCGGCTTGTTGGGGGCGCCGGGCGAGAGCGCCGAACTGCTGTCGGCAACGGTGGCCGAGGCGCGGGTGCTGGTCGAGGAGACCCTCGCGGCGCTCAGGAGCCGCGCCGAGCAGCGGCACGGGCCTTGCCCCCGAAAGCGCCGGACGGTCACGTGATCCGCCGGACAGGCCTAGGCGGAGGCGCCGGGCGGCGGAGTGGAAGCGGGGTGGGGCGGCGAATCGGGGGTGTCGTCCTGGTCCATGGTCGCGGCCCAGCCGGCTAGCAGGTTCAGGGTGTCGAGTGCGGGCGTGGCGGGTTCGGCGGTGTAGGCCATGAGGGTCAGTTCGGTGTCGGCGGGGAGTTCCAGGGCTTCGTAGCCGAGGGTGAGTTCGCCGACGACGGGGTGGCGGAGGCGTTTGACGCCGTTGCGGTGCCGGAGGACGTTGTGGGTGGCCCAGCGGGTGCGGAACAGGTCGCTCCGGGTGGAGAGTTCTCTGACCAGGTCGATCAGGGCCTTGTCGTGGGGGTCGCTTCCGGCTTCGGCGCGCAGGATCGCGACGGTGCCGGCGGCCATGCGTTCCCAGTCGAGGTAGTAGTCGGTGGCCGCGGGGTCCAGGAACATGAAGCGGGCCACGTTGGGCGGTCGGCGCGGGGCCGCGGGGGTGGGGGTGAGGATCGGGCTGAGGAGGGCTCTGCCGAGTTGGTTGGTGGCCAGGATGTCCAGACGGCGGTTGCGGACGTAGGCCGGGGTGGTGGACATGGAGTCCAGGATGCGCTGGATGCTGGGGCGCACGTGGGGCTTGGGGGCGCGCGTGGGCGTCCGGGCGCTGGCGCTGGCTCGGGTGCTGGTGCTGGTGCTGGCGGCGGCGGCCAGGGCGAACAGGTGGGCGCGTTCGGCCTCGTCGAGCTGAAGGGCGCGGGAGAGGGCTTCCAGGACGCCGTCGGAGACGCCGCGCGCGTTGCCGCGTTCGAGCTTGATGTAGTAGTCGGCGCTGACGCCGGCCAGGAGCGCGACCTCCTCGCGGCGTAGACCGGTCACCCGGCGGTTCCCGTTGGCAGGCAGGCCGGCTCGTTCGGGGGTGATTCCGGCGCGGCGGGAGGTGAGGAAGTCGCGGAACTCGGTGCGGGCGTCCATTCCCATCAAGATAGGCCGGTTTCCGCGTGCGTGAGGGGCCCTGACAGTACCTGTAACAGCAGGAACCCCCTGGTGGGAGGCGATGAGCGGCGGTTCGTGCCACGGTGGGGCGTGAAGCCGGCCGCCCTCCGGAGCACGTGCACAGGTCCAGATCACCGAAACTGAAGAGGAGCAAGCCATGGAGTACACGCGACTGGGAACGTCGGGGCTCAAGGTCAGCCGGATCGCCCTGGGCTGCATGAGCTTCGGCGACCCGGCCAAGAGGACGACCTGGGCGCTCGACGACGACGCGGCCGAGCCCGTCTTCCGTCAGGCCGTCGAGCTCGGCATCACGTTCTGGGACACCGCGAACATCTACGGCCTGGGCACCTCGGAGGAGGTCGTCGGGCGGGCGCTGCGCAAGTACACCCAGCGTGAGGACGTCGTTCTGGCCACCAAGTTGTGGGCGCCGATGCACGAGGGCCCGGGCGGGGCGGGTCTGTCCCGCAAGGCCGTCATGGAGCAGATCGACGCCTCGCTGCGGCGCCTGGACACCGACTTCGTCGACCTCTACCAGATCCACCGCTTCGACCCGCAGACGCCGGTCGAGGAGACGATGGAGGCGCTGCACGATGTGGTCAAGGCGGGCAAGGCCCGCTACATCGGTGCTTCGTCGATGTGGGCCTGGCAGTTCGCCACGATGCAGCATGCCGCGCAGGCCCACGGGTGGACCCGGTTCGTCTCCATGCAGGACCAGTACAGCCTGATCCACCGCGAGGAGGAACGCGAGATGTTCGGCCTGCTCGCCCACCAGGGCGTGGGAAGCATCCCGTGGAGCCCGCTGGGCGGGGGGATCGTCACCCGGCCCTGGGGCGAACGCTCCACGCGGCGCGCGGAGCTCAACCGGACGGTCGACCAGCAGGACCGGCCGATCTTCCTCGACAGCGACCGGGCCATCGTCGAGGCCGTCCAGCGCATCGCCCTGGCCCGCGGCGTGTCGATGGCGCAGGTTGCCATGGCCTGGGTGTTGAGGAACCCGGTGGTCTCCGCCCCGATCGTGGGCGCGACCAAGCCGCACCACCTCGCAGACGCCGTCGCCGCGCTCGACGTCGAGCTCACCACGGAGGAGATCGACTCCCTCGAAGAACCCTACGTCGTGCGCCGGCCCACGTTCTTCTGACCGTGTCCCCGCCATCGACCGCACGGCACGTGTGACAACGAGGACCGCCTCGCTTCGCGCCGAACCGGGTGGAATCGCGGGCCACCTCTGGCCTACGTCAACGATGTTGACCTACGCTGCCAGGCATGAGCGAACGGGTAGTCCCCGAGCCCCGACGGCAGCGTCGGCGGCCCACCAAGCAAGGCGTCATCCTGTCCAGGGAACTGATCGTCGACACCGCGCTCCGGCTCATCGAGCAGCACGGCGCCGACGCGCTCACCGTACGGCGGCTCGGTACCGCGCTCGGCGCCGACCCCAGCGCCGTCTACCGCTACTTCCGCAGCACCGACGACCTGCTGCTCGCCGTCGCCGACGAGCTCATCGGCCGCGCCCAGCACGGCTGGCAGGCCACCGGCGACTGGCGCGCGGACCTGCGCGCCATCGGCCTGCGCATCCACGCCGCCTACCAGGCCCACCCCCAGGCCGCGCTGCTCGCCGCCCACCGCACCACCGGCCGCAGCTACGAGATCGCCGCCGTCGAGGCCATCCTGGGCGTCCTGCGCAGGGCGGGCTTCCCCGACCGCGAGGCCGTCCGGATCTACCACGCCTTCGTCGACCAGAGCCTCGGCTTCGCCGCGCTCGACGCCGCCGCCCTCGCCCTGCCCGCCGCTGCCCAGGCCGCCGACCTGGAGGTCTGGCAGGCCTCCTACGCCCGGCTCGACGCCACCACGCACCCGCACATCGCCGCCACCGCCCGCCTCCTCACCAGCGACATGCGCCGCAGCGGCTATCCCTACGCCCTCGACCTCCTCCTCGACGCCGCCGAGGCCCGCCTCCCGGCCACGGGCTGAGCGCGGCCGGACGGACAGCGGCCTCCGGTGCCGGGCCGGTCGCCCCGGTGCCGGGTCGGCCGCCCCCGGCCGCGTCGGCGACCAGCACATCGCCGACGCTGCCGACGCTGCCGACGCAGCCGACGCCCCGACGCAGCCGACGCCCCGGGGCAGTTCCCCGAGGCGCCGGGGCGCCGGCCCACCCCCCCCGGGGTGGCTCAGTCCGCCGCGTGGACGAGCCGGCCGCCGACGTAGGTGCGCAGGACGCGGGCGTCGGCGATCTCCTCGGCGGGGGCGGTGAAGAGGTCGCGGTCCAGGACGACGAGGTCGGCGAGGTGGCCCGTCGTGAGGGTGCCGGCGTCGTCGTGGCCGTTGACGTGCGCGGTTCCGGCCGTGTACGCGGCGAGGGCGGAGGCCAGGTCGAGGCGCTGCTCGGGGAGGAAGACCCGGCCGTCGGTGGCCCCCGGCTCGCTCCGGTTGACGGCCACGTGGACGCCGGCGAGCGGGTCCGGGCTGCTCACCGGCCAGTCGCTGCCCGCCGCCAGGGTGGCGCCCGCGCGCTGGAGGGCGCCGAAGGGGTACTGCCAGGCGGCGCGTTCCGGGCCGAGGAACGGGATCGTCAGCTCGTCCATCTGGGGCTCGTGCGCGGCCCAGAGCGGCTGGATGTTGGCGATCGCGCCGAGCCGGGCGAAGCGGGCGAGGTCATCCGGGTGAACCACCTGGAGGTGGGCGAGGTGGTGGCGGGTGCCGCGTCGCCCGTTGGCGGCGCGGGCGGCCTCGACCGCGTCCAGCGCCTCGCGGACGGCCCGGTCGCCGAGGGCGTGGAAGTGCACCTGGAAGTCGAGCGCGTCCAGCTCGGTGACGTACCCGCGCAGGGCGGCCGGGTCGACGAAGCTGAGGCCGGAGTTGGCGGTGGCGCAGCCGCAGCCGTCCAGGTAGGGGCTGGTCATCGCGGCGGTGAAGTTCTCGGCGATGCCGTCCTGCATGATCTTCACCGAGCCGGCCCGGAACCGCCCGTGGCTCAACTCGGCGCGCCGCTGGACGAGTTCGGGGATCTGCTCGGCGCCTCGGTCGCGGTCCCACCAGAGCGCGCCGGTCACCCGGGCGGTCAGCGCGCCGGAGCGTGCGGCCGCCAGGTAGGCGTCGGACGGATCCGGCTGGCCGTTGAACACGCCGAGCAGCGCGTCCTGCCAGCCGGTGATGCCGAGTGAGTGCAGCAGCCGCTGGGCGCGCAGCAGCCCGTTCAGCCGGTCGGCGGCGGTGGAGGGCGGGATCAGCCGGGCGACCAGGCCGGTGGCGCCCTCCTGGAGCGTGCCGCCCGGGGTGCCGTCCGGCTCGCGCTCGATCCGGCCGTCGGCCGGATCGGGGGTGTCCCGGGTGAGGCCGGCGAGCTCCAGGGCCCGGGTGTTGGCCCAGGCGCCGTGGTGGTCGCGGTTGGTCAGGTACACCGGGCGGTCCGGGACGACGGAGTCCAGCAGTTGCCGGGTCGGCAGCCCGCCCTCGAAGCTCTCCATCGACCAGCCGCTGCCGGTGATCCACGCCTGGCCGGGGTTGGCCTCGGCGTACGCGCGGATCCGCTCCAGGTAGTCGGCGACGCCGACCGTGCCGGTGAGGTCGCAGACCGCCAACTCGGTGCCGCCGAAGACCGCGTGGACGTGCGCGTCCTGGAAGCCGGGCAGCAGCAGCTTGCCGGTGAGGTCCACGACCTCCGTCCCCGGCCCGATCAGCTCCCGGACCTCGTCGTGGCCGACGGCGGTGATCCGCTCGCCGGTCACGGCTAGGCCGGTCGCCCGGGTGCGGGCGGCGTCACCGGTGTGGACCGGGCCGTGGGTGAAGACCAGATCGGCCTTGGGCATGGGGGGTGCTCCGTTCTCTCGTGGCTTCCGTGGATTGTCGGGCGGTGTCGGGCGATGTCAGGCGGTGGGCGGTGTCGGGCGGTGTCAGTCGGTGGCGGGCAGGAAGTAGGGCGAGCGCCGCCGCCAGCGGGCCCAGGCGGCCGCCGGTAGCCCGGTGACGATCATCAGCACCGTCACGGTCAGCTCGAACCACCCGTTGTCGGCGGCCAGTTCGAAGTGGTCGGCGGAGTCGTAGAACGACCAGGCGAGATAGCCGCCGACGGCGAGCAGTGCCGCCGCGCCCAGCAGCGGGCCGACCACCGCGCGCAGCCCCTCCAGCGGGGCGCTGCGCAGCAGGTGCCGGAACCGGACGGCGGCCGCGACGGCCGTCAGCGCGTAGTACAGCGCGACGATGATGCCGATCGCGTTGACGGCGGCGGAGATCAGGTCGTTGACGGTGGGGATGGCGATCGAGGCGAGCGCGATGAGCACCGCGATGCCGGTGATCAGCAGCGTGCCGACGGCGGGCGTCGTGTGCTTGGGGTGCAGCCGGGTCCAGACCGGGCCGAGCACGCCGTCGCGCCCCATCGCGTACATCCCGCGCGCGGTCGGGATCACGGAGGACTGCAGGGAGGCCACCGCGGAGAACATGAGCGCGATCAACGGCAGGGCGGCCAGCGGCTGGTGGGCGAGCTTCGCGCCGAAGTAGGTGAGCCCGTGCGCGCCGTTGTCGGCCAACTCGTCGAGCGGCAGCACCCGTTGGAAGGCCGTGCTGGCGAGCAGGAAGAGCAGCAGCATCACCACCAGGGCGAGCATGCCGCCCCGCGAGGCGTCCCGGGGGCTGCGCACCTCCTCGCCGACGCTGAACACCGACTCGAAGCCCCAGTAGCAGAACACCGCGAGCACCATGCCCTGGGCGAGCGCGTCGAAGGACGGTATGTCGAACGGGTTGAACCACTGCAGCGAGAACGGCTGGTCGCCGGCGAACAGCCCGTACCCGCAGAAGCCGAGCAGCACCGCGTACTCGAACACCAGCAGCGCCTTCTGCAGCCGGGCGGCCAGGTCCAGGCCGCGCACCGCCACCAGTGCCGCGCCGACCAGGATCAGCAGGCCGAGCAGGGTGCACTGGACGGTGGAGTCGGCGTCGAGGCGCAGGCCCGCGACGCTGCGCAGGTGGGCCAGGTCGAGGAGCTGGATGATGGAGGAGCCGGTGACCGTGGTGGTGTAGGCCATGAAGACCACGGTGCCGACGGTGTTCACCCAGCCGGTGAGGAAGCCCAGCCAGGGGCTGAGGATGCGGCCCACCCAGCGGTAGCTGCTGCCGGCGTCCGGCTCCACGACGTTCAGCCGCCCGTAGCCGCCCGCGATGGCGAGCACGGGCAGGAAAGCCAGCAGCATGATCGCGGGCAGGTGCAGGCCGACGACTCCGGCCATCAGGCCCAGGCCGATGCCGATGCTGCTGGTGGCCGCCGTACTGGAGGCGGCGATCGTCGCCCCGTCCAGCAGGCCGATGGACTTGTGCATGGTGACGTGGGGGCTGGTCGCGTCCGGTTTCGGAGCGCTGCCCGTGGCCTTCACCGTCGGTCTCAACGGATCACCGCCTTGCTCGTGTGGGGGAGGGGTGCGAGACATGAAACCGGCGGCGTCCTTGCACGTCAATGCTGTTGTCATAAGGGCCGGGGTGCGGGCGTGGGGCGACGCGGTGTCCGGGGGGCGAGCGCGGCCGCACCAGCAAGACGGTCGGACGTGCGGTCGTTTGGGAACTGCCGGACGTCGCCGGTCATTCCGGCTTGAGTGGCACTTCGATCGCCCCGCCCGTCGCGAAGCCCGGGGCGAACCCGTCCAGCCTCCGGACCCGCCAGAGGCTGGCAGGCGCCCGCACCCTCAAGTGCTGCCTACCCCTTCCCCGGCACTGCCTACGGGCCGTCCCACACCACAGCGGAACAGGAAGCTCAGGTTTCCCTCAAGATTCCCCCGCATGCAACACTGCTCAACTAGCATTTTTCCCAAGCGAATTGATGACCTCTCAGCCGCTCCGGCATCGCGCCCGGACATCACCGCGGCACCCCGGCACCCCGGCACTGCACCACCCGGATGCAGCACGCCAGACCCCGAACGAGAAACAGGAGCACCACCATGCGTATCCGCCGTCTCCAAACGGCCGTCGTCGCCACCGCGGCAGGCGCACTGCTCGTCACCGTCGCCCCCGCCGCCCAGGCGGTCTCTCCCGTACGCGACTCCGCTCCCACCATCGCGGAACTGCTCAAGGACTGCGGCACCGCCACGGACTACTGCAAATTCACACCGACCGGCACCAGCACCTTCTTCACCGCCCCCCACCAGGTCGCGCTCGTCTACAACTGCTCCTCAGTGGCACAGAACAAGACGGTGTCCTGGAGCGACAGCACCGGCGGATCGAACACGGTCTCGACCGAGATCAGCGTCACCGCGGGCTTCGACTTCCTGTCGAAGTTCGAAATGGGCTTCAAGCAGACCTACGGCCAGACGTGGACCTGGACCGACACCTTCACCAACCAGGACACCCTCACAGTGCCGGCCGGCGAGGTCGGCTGGATCACCCGCGAGACCAAGATGCACAGCGCCAGCGGAACCTACGAGCTGCACTACGGCTCTCCGCACTGGGGCCACTACATCTGGTACGTCAACAACTTCGCGGGGACCGCACCCGTCCCGCAGGAAGCCGGCGTGCACATGTACGGCTCGCGGAAGATGACACCGGCCGAGAAGGGGATCTGCGGCAGCGGCTCGGGGACCTTCCCCGGGGTCCCCAAGGGCTCACCGTACATCCCCGGCATCCCCATCACCCACGGCGGTCCGATCGTCAAGCACGGCCGCTGACCCCTCATCTGCCAGCCGGTCTTCGGTGCGGCGATCACTCCCCACCCGCACCGAAGGCCGGCACCCGCAGCGGTCACAGCGGACCGCTATAGCTGCAGGAACTGCAGGCTGGCCAGTTCTTCCACCGATCGGGCCCGCACGTCCTGGTACCGCTCGGCCGGCTGCGCATAGGTGCCACGACCGGCACGGCACTCGTCGCCGAGGTAGCGCACCCGGACCTCGGCGATCGCCTTCGCGCCGCGCCCGAGGGCTCCCTCCACCATCGACGGACCGACGGCGGCGGGTCGCGAGAACTGGTTGTCGGCACCGCGCCGTAGCGCGATCCTCTTGCCGTGGATTCTCCGCCCGAGGTGATTTCGCTCGGCGACCTGACCCTGCGGGCCTTCGATCGCGGGGCGGACCTACCCGAGTTGTTCAAGGTCATCAGCGAGTCGCAGGATCACCTCCGGCCGTGGATGTCGTGGGCCGCAGATCACGGCATCGAGGCCGCACGAGACTTCCTGCGTCGCCGCGCCGAGCGGTGGACCAAGCGCGAAGCGTTCACCTACGCGATCGTGGTCGACGGGATGATCGTGGGAACGTGTCAGCTGTTCCGCCGCAGTCCGTCAGAGCGGACCTTAGAAATCGGGTACTGGCTCCACCCCGACGCCACCGGGCGCGGGCTGGCGACCCGGGCCGCCCAGGCCCTGGTCCGCGAGGCGTTCCTCCTCCCGGATGTCGACTGTGTCGAGATCGTCCACGACCCGGCCAACCGCGACTACGCGGCCGGGTTCGCCGCCGCCCTGATGGCCAAGGACCTCGGACTGGCCGCCGGAGCCGCCGAGGCCGCGGGCCTGCCCACGGAGCTCGGACGCAGGGCCGCGCAGCCGTACGCGGACTTCGCGGCGGGCGAGGCTCGGGCCTGGACTTCTCGGCGATCATCACCACCCTGAGGGAGGACGGCAAGTGACCGCTGACGAGACGATCCTGGTTTCGAGCGCCGGCTCTTCCACGCCACGTTCGCCACCACCGACCAGGAGGAGGGCACGGCCGTCGTCGCCGAGAAGCGCCCGTCGTCCTTCACCCACCGCTGACGGTCCGCCCGGTGCGGCCGCCCCCTCGCCCGGGGCGGCCGCACCGCGGCCCGTCAGCTCTCCGAGCGCCGGAGCAGGTAGGTGTCCATGATCCAGCCCTTGCGCTCGCGGGCTCGATCGCGCAGCTCACGGATCCGCGGGGCGGCCTCCGCGAGCGGACCGGAGACCAGGATCTCGTCGGGAGTGCCGAGGTAGGCGCCGTAGTGGATCTCCAGCCCCTCGGGGTCGATCCCGGTGAAGGCGGCCCGGCCGTCGAGCATCACCACCACGTCGTCCACGCCCTCGGGGAGGCCGTCGGCCAGGCGGCGGCCGGTGGTGATCTGCACCGGGCGGCCGACCCGGGTCAGCGTGGTGCGGTGCCGGGCGGCCAGCGCGGAGACGCTGCTGATGCCCGGGACCACCTCGTGGTCGAACGCGACGGCGCCGCGGGCGAGGACGTCGTCCACCACGGCGATGACGCTGTCGTAGAGGCTCGGGTCCCCCCAGACCAGGAACGCCCCCGTCTCGTCCTCGCCGAGGTGTTCGGCGACCAGCCGCTCGACCAGGTCGGCACGGCGGACGCGCCAGTCGTCCACGGCGGCCGCGTACGCGGGGGTGGTGCGGTCCCGCTCCGCGTCCGGCACCTCGACCACGCGGTGCCCCGTCCGCCCGTGCTCGGCCAGGATCCGGCGGCGCAGCCGGATCAGGTCCTGCCGTTCCTCGCTCTTGTCGAGGAGGAAGAAGACGTCCGTGCGGGCGAGCGCCTTGACCGCCTGCAGGGTGAGGTGGTCGGGGTCGCCCGCGCCGATGCCGATGACGAAGATGTGCCGCATGCCGAGCATTCTGCCGTCTGGTCCGCCCCGACCCCCGCGTCCGGGTGGCGCGTGGGCCGCCGGACCGGGCCCGCAATCTCGTGATCCGGCACACGACCCCTTGACCGGATCTTTTCCGTTTCGCCATGATGAGCCGTCATGTTCTGACTCCGCCGTTGGGGGAAGCCGGTCCGAATCCGGCGCTGACCCGCAACGGTAGGCCGCCGACGGCTGTCGGCGGCGAGCCCGAGTACCCGTCGGCGGAGGTGTGTCGCTCCCTCCTCCCGTCGTGGTCTGCGGGCCGGAGCTCCGAGGGCTGCCCGGCCAGGTGCCGACGCTCTCCGGGCCCCTGCGTCCAGGCCCGGAAAGGTCCACCGTGTCCCTGATCCGACGCCCCCTGCGCCTCTTCGCGATACCCGCCCTCGCCCTCGCCACCGTCCTCCCGGCGGCCGCCGCCGCCCACGCCGACCCCGCGCAGGAGCACTCCGCCACGGTCCGTCCGGACGCCGCGGCGGCCGGCTGGCTGGCCCGCCAGCTCGTCGACGGCGACCACTTCGAGTCCGTCTTCAACGGCACCGCCTACCCCGACCAGGGCCTGACCATCGACGCCGTGCTGGCCTTCGCGGCCTCGCGCAGCTCCGACCAGGCCGCCGCGAAGGCCACCGCCTGGCTGGCGAAGCCGGAGATCCTCGGCGGCTACCTCGGTGACGGCACCACCGAGGCGTACGCGGGCGCCACCGCCAAGCTGCTGCTCGCCGTCGAGGTGCGCGGCGGGGATCCGGTGAGCTTCGGCGGCGTCGACCTCCCGGCTCGGCTGCGTTCGCTCCAGACGGCGTCCGGCCGCTTCTCCGACCGTTCCCAGTGGGGCGACTACAGCAACGCCTTCGGCCAGTCCCTCGCCGTGATCGCCCTGCACCGCACCCCCGGCGGCGCCCCGGCCACGGCCGTCGACTTCCTGGCGAACAGCCAGTGCGCGGACGGCGGCTTCCCGCTCTCCTACGGTCAGGCCACCTGCACCGGCGACCCGGACGCCACCGCGCTCGCGGCCCAGGCCCTGGCCGCGACCGGCCGCACCGCCAAGGCCGACGCCGGGCTCGGCTGGCTGACCGCCCACCAGAACGCCGACGGCGGCTTCGCGGCCGCCGGGGCGGCCGCGTCCAACGCCAACACCACCGGCCTGGCCACGCAGGCGCTGCTCTCCGGCGGCCTCAAGGGCTGGAGCAGCCTGGTCAAGCTCCAGCAGGGCTGCGCCGCCGACCCGGCGGTCCGTGGCGCGGTCGCCTACGACGCGTCCGGTTTCAACCCGGCCAACGGCGCCCGGGCCACCGGGCAGGCCGTCCTCGGCCTGGCCGGCACTCCGCTGGCCACCCTGTCCGCCGCCGGGGCGCGTCCGGACGCGGCCGTGCCGGCCTGCCCGGCGACCACCCGCTGACCCCGGTCCCACTGATCCGGTGAGGAGTACTCCGATGACCGACACCATGGCGCCCGCCCGGCCCGCCCGGCTCGCCCGTCCGGCCCGCCGCACCCTCGGCTCGATCGCCGCCGCCGCGGCCCTGACCGCCGGCCTGCTCGGCGCCTCCGCCGTCCAGGCCCCACAGGCGCAGGCCGCTGCCTGCGACGGCACCACCGGCGTCACCGTCGTGGTCGACTTCACCGCCCTCGGCGGCGGCATCCAGACCGGCTGCGCGCCCGGCGACCCGGCCAGCGGCCTCGCCGCCCTGACCGGCGCCGGGTTCCCGTACACCTTCCACCCGCGCTACCCGGGCTTCGTCTGCGCCATCAGCGCCCTGCCGACGACCTGCACCAACCCGACCGGCAGCGCCTACTGGTCGTACTGGCACGCCCAGCACGGCGGTGCCTGGTCGTACAGCAACCTGGGCGCGGGCAGCTACGACCCGGCGCCGGGCGACGTCGAGGGCTGGTCCTTCGGCGCCGGCGCGCAGCCGGGCATCACCGCGCCCTGACGTCCGGAGGCACCCCGACTGCCAGTGGGACCGCATCCCGCACGACTCACGTGCGGCCCTCTGGTCGGAGGGCCGGTAGGCCGGCGGGATGAATCAGCGAAATCGTTGACCGGCACCTTCCCGTCGGCATGTTCGAGCTTTGTGGCATGCGATCACATGGCGGCGTGAAGCACTCGGCGGCAGTGTCGGGTCTGCTGGCTTTGACGGCTCTGGCCCTGACAGTCACGGCGGTGCCGTCAGTGGCGTCTGCGGGCACATCAGCCGGAGCGGCCTCGGCCGGCTCTGCGGTGCGCGGCCCCGCCGACGGGCAGCGCCCGGCCCTGCGATCGGCCGACATCCGCTGGGATCTCGCGGAGGCGCGGTCTCAGCACGCCGAATCGCTCACTGGCGGTGGTCGGCAGTTCGACCGTTCCGAGCGAGTCGAGGTCCGTGCCCTCCCGCAGCGTCCGTCCGGCGTCGGCCCAGGGCTGTTCTGATTCCTCCCTCGCCGACGGCCCGGCCGGTCGAGGGGGGAATCCGCCCGGAGGGGCCACGGCCGGGAGCCGATCCGTGACCGCACGGCGCACCGGTCGGCGAGGCGATGTGATCGGGATGATGATCGGGATGACGACCCGTTGACTCCCCATCGGCCGCCATGGTCTGATGAACCGATTTTTTGCCCTCGGCATTCAGGGGAAGCCGGTCCAACTCCGGCGCTGACCCGCAACCGTAGACCCACCTCGGGGTGGGTGAGCCGGAATGCCTGGACCGGGGGACTGTTCACACAGCACTTGCGTCGTCGCGGACTACGACGCGGTCACGGCGGCCCCTGTCCGAGGAGCCGTCGGCTGCGCCGTTGCCTCCCGCGTCGACCGACCAGGGAGTCGTCGTGAGGGTCAGCAGCAGTCGCGCACGTCACAGAAACCGGGACCTCGCGTCCCTGGTGGTCGCCGGCGCCGTCGCGGTCGCCGCCTGCGGCACCGTCCTGTTCGGGCACCCCGGTACCGCGGCCGCCGACCCGGGCACCACCGGCCTCGCCCTGCGCGCCGCCCCGGAGTACCAGGCGGCCGCGAAGAAGGCCGCGGACCAGCTCGCGGCGAGCCGGCAGGCCGACGGTTCCTTCGTGCCCTACGCCGGCGCCCCCGGTGACACCATCAGCACCGCGAGCGCGGCGCAGGCCTTCCGGGCCACCGACCAGGACACCCGCCTGGCCTCCGCCAAGGCCCGGCTCGCCGCCCGCCAGGGCACGGCCGGCGGCTTCGGCCCCGACACGTCGACCACCGACCCGGACCCGGCCGCCACCGAGCAGGCCGTCCTGACCCCGACCGGCACCGACCTCACCGGCGTCCGGCACGATCCGAATGGCGCCACCACCCCG
Organism: Kitasatospora sp. NPDC086801; assembly: GCF_044745805.1. Classification (NCBI taxonomy): domain Bacteria; kingdom Bacillati; phylum Actinomycetota; class Actinomycetes; order Kitasatosporales; family Streptomycetaceae; genus Kitasatospora; species Kitasatospora sp. NPDC086801. Next base: position 140,966 of record NZ_JBIVAX010000007.1, on the reverse strand, counting down.
CCGACCCCGCCCGCCGGAAGGGCCCCGGACGCCGCCAAGGGCAGCGCCTACCTCACCGACCCGTCCCGCCTGATCGACGGCCACTACTACGAGGGCTTCCCGGCCTTCGCCGACTTCGGCCTCACCATCGACGGCGCCTACGCCCTCGCCGCCACCGGTACCGATGACGCCGCGCTGCGCAGGATCGTCGACTTCCTGGACCAACAGGGCACGGACGCCAGCGCACGCACCGTCAACGACTGGACCGGCATCGGCACCGAGTTCGCCGGCGGCGGCTCGATCGGCAAGGAGGCGCTGCTCGCCGAAGCGGTCGGCCGCAACCCGCGCGCCTTCGGCGGCCACGACCTGATCGCGGCCCTGGCCGCCCTCGTGTGCGCCAAGGCCGACCAGAACACCGGCTGCGCGGCCCCCGGCAACTACACCTACGCGACCTCGGTCTTCTCCCAGGCGCTCGGCATCATGGCCCAGCTCCGGGGCGGGGACTCGACGGGCGCCGCTCCCGCGATCGCCTACCTGAAGAGCCTCCAGCACGCCGACGGCTCCTGGCCGAGCCTGATCCCCGCCACCGGCGACTCCGAGGTGGACAGCACCGCGATGGCCGTCATGGCCCTCTCCCTCGTCCCCGGGGACGAGGCCGCGCAGGCGGTCGACAAGGGGGCCGGCTGGCTGGCCGCGCGGCAGCTGCCCGACGGCGGGTTCCCGGGCGCGGCCGGCGACTCGACCAACTCGGCCGCCCTCGCCGTCCAGGGCCTGACGCTGCGCCAGTCCGCCTACAGCGCCCAGATCGCCAAGGCGCGCGACTTCCTCGCCGGCCAGCAGAACGGCGACGGAGGGTTCAACGTCGCCACGGGCGGTCAGCGGGGATCGGACGTCCGGGCGTCCACGCAGGGGCTCGGCGGTGCCACCGGCATCTCCTTCGGCACACTGTCCCGCAACGTCGGAGGCACCCCGACGCCGACTCCTACCGGGACGCCGACTCCGACGGGTACGCCGACGCCGACTCCCACCGGGACGCCGACGAACACGCCCACGGGTACGCCGACGCAGACCCCCACCGGGACGCCGACGAACACGCCCACGGGTACGCCGACGCAGACCCCCACCGGCACACCGACCAACACGCCCACAGGCACTCCGACCCCGACGGGCGCTCCCACGACGACCGGGCCCGCCCCGGTCACCGCCGCACCCTCGGCCACCGGCGGCCCGAGCACCTGGCCGGCCGGTGGCGTCGACGCCCCGGCCGAGGACGGTGGCGTCCCCGCAGCCGGGGTTCCGGCGGGCGCCGGGTCCGGCAACCTGGCCAGTACCGGAACGCAGGCCCTGGCGCTGACGGCGGGTGCCGCTCTGCTGACCGCGCTCGGAGCCGCGGCCGTCCTCGTCGCCCGTCGCCGCACCGCGTCCACCCCGGGGCGTCACCGGTGAGCCGGGGACTGGGCCGGGGACGGGGTCGGCGACTCGCCCGGCTGTCCGGGGCAGCGGCCCTGACCTCCGGCCTCGCGTTCGGTGGCGTTGCCGTCGGTACCGCCCCGGCGTCCGCGGCGCCCTTGCCGATGGACCAGTGCACCACCACGTCCGGCGTGGTGCTCGCCGTGGACTTCAGCAAGTGGGGCGGCCCGCTGCTGCGTTCCTGCGGGACCACCCCGACCACCGGGTACACGCTGCTCAACCAGGGCGGCTGGAAGACCACCGGGACCGGGCACGACGGTCCGGCGTTCGTCTGCCGCATCGGCTACAGCGGCTTCCAGGGCGGCAAGCAGTACCCGACCCCGGATCAGGAGAAGTGCGTCCTGACGCCCCCGGCCACGGCCTACTGGTCGTACTGGCACGCCGATCCGGGCGAGAACAGCTGGTCGTACAGCCAGCTGGGCGCGATGAGCTACCAGCCGAAGCCCGGCAGCGTCGACCTGTGGATCTTCGGCGGCACCAACGTCGAGGGCACCAAGGGGCGTCCGACCTTCTCGCCGGACAGCGTGCGCGCGCAGAACTCGGACCCCGGTGGGCAGCCGGCCGACCCCGGCCAGGGCACCACGGGCGGCTCCGGCAGTTCCGGTGGCCCCGATGGCTCCGGTGGCTCCGGTGGTGCCTCCGGCAGTTCCGGGGGCGGGTCGACGGGCGCCACCGGTACGACCGGCGGTTCCGGCAGTGGTTCGAGCGGCGGCACCGGCACGGTCGGTGGCGCCGGGACCGGCCGCTCCCCGGCCCCCGCCAAGCCCCCGGCGGGCGGAGCCCGGCCGCCCGCGCCCGCCAAGCCCACGGGGGCCGGTACCCCCGTGACCCCCGAGGACGGCATCACTCCGCCGGGCGCGCCCGACCCGACGCCCGTGCCCGCCGTGCCGGTGCCGGTCGAGCCGCCCACCGCGCCGCCGACGGACACCCCGGGCGACCAGCCGCCGCAGAGGGCTGCGGCAGCGGCCGCGCCGACGTCCACCCCCGCCGTGCCCGGCGGGGTGGTGAACGCCGACCCGGTGGCCGACGCCCCGCACGACTCCGGGTCGATGATCCCCGCCGTGATCGGGACCGTCCTCGTCGTGGTGCTCGGCGTGGCCACCGTGGTCGTCGCGCGACAGCGCCGCCGACGGGCCGAGTGATCCGGTGACCATGCCCGACAAGCGCGACGCCGGCTCCCCGAAGCCCGCCCCCGGGCAGGGCGCGGGAAGCCGGCGCAGCCCCCGGAACCTGCATCCACTGGCCTGGTGGACGTGGGCACTCGCCCTGGCGACGGCGGCCAGCCGCACCACCAACCCGCTGCTGCTCCTCCTCGTCCTCGCCGTGCTCGGCTACGTGGTCACCGCCCGCCGGAGCGAAGCCCCGTGGGCGCGCGGGTTCACCTACTACCTGTGGGTGGCCCTGACCGTGGTGGCGATCCGGGTGGTCTTCCGCTGCGTGTTCGCCACCGGCATCACCCCGCACGACCACCTGCTCTTCTCCCTCCCGCACCTCCCCACCCCCGCCTGGTACGCGGGCATCCAGATCGGCGGGCCGGTCTCCCTGGAGGCCACCCTCTCCGCCGCCTTCGACGGGCTGCGCCTGGCCTGCCTGATCTGCTGCATCGGCGCCGCCAACACCCTCGCCAACCCCAAGCGCGCCCTGCGCGTCCTGCCCGGTGCCCTGTACGAGCTGGGCGTCGCCGTGACGGTGTCGCTCAGCGTCGCGCCCCAGCTGGTGCAGAGCGTCCAACGCGTCGCCCGGGCACGGCGGTTGCGCGCCGGGCAGCGCAAGGGCGTGCGCGCGCTGCGCAGCATCGTGGTGCCGGTCCTGGAAGACGCGCTGGAGCGTTCGCTGCACCTGGCCGCCGCGATGGACTCGCGCGGCTACGGCCGCTCCGGCACCGCCTCCCGGCGCTCCCGCCGCATCACCGGCGCCCTGATGCTGCTCGGCATGTGCGGCCTGTGCGCCGGGGTGTACGGGCTGCTGGACGGAACGGCCCCCGCCGCGCTGGGACTTCCCGCCCTGGCCGCGGGCGTCCTGCTCTGCGCGGCGGGCCTCGTCCTCGGCGGGCGGCGGGTACGGCGCACCACCTACCGGCCGGACCGCTGGCGGGCCGCCGAGTGGGCAGTCGTCGGCTGCGGCGTGGCCGCCGCGGTCCTGCTGTTCGCCACGGTCGGCTACGACGCCACCGACCTCAACCCCTCCCTGTACCCGCTGACCTGGCCGACGCTGCCGCTCGTGCCGGTGCTCGCCCTGCTGCTGGCGGGCGCCGCCGGGATCGTCTCACCGCCGCCCGGCCGTACACCCGAACCCGCCGCCGTGCCCGGGCGGCGCCCGGCCGGGCGTACCGGTGGCGACACCCGCGACACCCGCGACACCCGCGGCACCAGCACCGACCGCACGACCTCCGAGGTGAGCACGTGATCCGATTCGACCAGGTCGGCGTGGTGTACGACGGCGAGACCAGGCCCGTCCTGCGCGAGGTCGACCTGCACATCCCGGAGGGCGAACTCTGTCTGGTGGTCGGCCGTACCGGCGCGGGCAAGTCGACCCTGCTCGGCGCGGTCAACGGCCTCGTGCCGCACTTCACCGGCGGCACCCTGCGCGGCCGGGTCACGGTGGACGGCCGCGACACCGCCCACCATCCGCCGCGTGAACTCGCCGACGTGGTCGGCGTGGTGGGGCAGGACCCGCTGGCCGGCTTCACCACCGACACGGTGGAGGAGGAACTTGCCTACGTCATGGAGCAGTTGGCGATCCCGCCGGAGGTCATGCGCAAGCGCGTCGAGGAGACCCTCGACCTGCTCGGCCTGGCCGACCTGCGCCACCGGGCCCTGTACGAGCTCTCCGGCGGGCAGCAACAGCGCGTCGCCATCGGCTCGGTGCTCACCGCGCACCCGCGCGTCCTGATCCTGGACGAACCGACCTCCGCGCTCGACCCGACCGCGGCCGAGGAGGTGCTGGCCGCGATCACCCGGCTCGTGCACGACCTCGGCGTCACCGTGCTGCTCGCCGAACACCGCCTGGAGCGCGTCGTCCAGTACGCCGACCGGGTCGCCTACCTGCCGGGCGACGGCACCGTCGTGCACGGGCCGCCCGCCGAGGTCTTCCGGCACACCACGATCGCGCCGCCCGTCGTCGACCTCGGCCGCCTGGCCGGCTGGGAACCCCTCCCGCTCTCCGTCCGCGACGCCCGCCGAGCCGCCGCACCGCTGCGGGAACGGCTGGCCGCACGCCCGGTACCGGCGCCGCGCCGTGCACCGGCGGCGGGGGAGACCGTGCTGTCCGCCGAGCGCATCGTGGTGCGCTACGGCCCGGTGGCCGCCGTCCGGGAGGTCGGGCTGGAACTGCGGGCCGGCGAGGTCACCGCGCTGATGGGGCGCAACGGCTCCGGCAAGTCCTCCCTGCTGTGGGCCCTCCAGGGCTCCGGCCCCCGCCAGGGCGGCAGCGTGAAGGTCGCCGGAGCCGACGGCGGGCCGGCCAAGGACCCCAAGCGCCTCTCCGCGGCTCAGGCCCGGCAACTGGTCGGACTCGTCCCGCAGACCCCCACGGACCTGCTGTACCTGGAGACGGTCGCGCAGGAACTCGCCCAGAGCGACCTTGAGGCCGACCGCGCCGCCGGGCCGACCGCGCGGCAGGTCCTCGACCGGCTCGCCCCCGGGATCCCCGACGACACCCACCCCCGGGACCTCTCGGAGGGGCAGAAGCTGGCACTCGTCCTGGCGATCCAGCTGGCCGCCGCGCCACGGGTGGTGCTGCTGGACGAACCCACCCGAGGGCTCGACTACCACGCGAAGGAAGCGCTCACCGGCATCGTGGACGCCCTCGCCGCCGAGGGCCGCACGGTGGTCGTCTCCACCCACGACGTCGAGTTCGTCGCCTCCGCGGCCGACCGCGTCGTCGTGATGGCCGAGGGCGAGATCGTCGCCGACGGCCCCACCGCCGAGGTCATCGTCGCCTCGCCCACCTTCGCCCCCCAGGCCGCCAAGATCCTCGCCCCGCTGCCCTACCTGACCACCCGGCAGGTCGCCGCCGCCCTGCAACCCGCGGAGGCCGCCCGGTGACCGCCGTCCGCATCCCCGGCCGGGCCCGCGTCGTCGCCGCCCTGGCCGCCTTCATCGGCCTGGTCGCCTTCACCTGGCCGTTCGTCGTCGCCCCCGGAAAGTTCGGCTCCTCCTACGCCCCGCCGCTGATCTTCGGCGCCCTGCTCGTCCTGGTGCTCGCCGTCGTCATCGCCGAGATCGCGGCCGGCGGCATCGACGCCAAGGCCCTCGCCATGCTCGGCGTCCTGTCCGCCGTCAACGCCGGGCTGCGCCCGCTCGGCGCCGGGACGGCCGGGGTCGAGACGGTCTTCTTCCTCCTGGTCCTGGCGGGCCGGGTCTTCGGCCCCGGCTTCGGGTTCACCCTGGGCTGCACCTCGCTGTTCGCCTCCGCGCTGCTCACCGGCGGGGTCGGCCCCTGGATGCCGTACCAGATGTTCGGCTGCGCCTTCGTCGGCATGCTCGCCGGGCTGCTGCCGAGGCTCCGGCGCCGCTGGGAGGTGCTGATGCTGGCCGGGTACGGGGCGTTCTCCGGGTACCTCTTCGGCTTCCTGCTGAACCTCTCCTTCTGGCCGTTCTCGACCGACCCGAACAGCTCGATCGCCTACCTGCCGGGCCTGCCCTTCACCGAGCAGTGGCACCGCTACCTGCTGTTCGACCTCGCCACCTCGCTCGGCTGGGACACCGGCCGGGCCGTCACCACCTTCACCGCCGTGCTCGTCGTCGGCCCGGCCGTCCTCACCGTCTTCCGCCGCGCGGCCCGCCGTGCCAACTTCGAGCCCACGGTGCGCTTCGAGACCCCGGACGGTTCCGACGCCCCGGCGGGACCGGGAACCGTCGCGCGGCCCGCGTTCGGCCGCTGTCAGCCACCGAACTGTCCGGGCGGGCGAGGGCGGTGGAACTTCCGACGCGGGGCCGACCTGACGCCGTCGTGAGCGCACGGGCGGGAGGAGCCGGGGCGGGTCACCGATCGGCGTTCCTGATTCTGTGTCAATTCATGCTGTGGCAAGCAGCTTTGGTCGGCCCGCGCCGGTAGCATGCGCTGACGGATGGTCGTGCTGGACGGAGGGCGAGATGGACTGGTCGGCGGACGAACGGCTGGGGCGTCGCCGCCTGCTCGCCCGGGCCGGTGCGGTGGCGGTCGGCGGTGCGGTCGCCGGCCTGGCCGACGGCTCCGCCGAGGCGGCGGGCCGCCGGTCCCCGGATCCGGCAGGAGGTGCTGACGGGCCGGAGGACCGGGCGTTCGGGCCGGTCACGGTCCGCCCCGATGACTCCCGCTACGACAGCCTGCTGCGGGGCGACAACTACCGTTTCGTCGGCCGCCCGGAGGAGATCCGGCTGGTCGGCTCCACCGAGCAGGTGGTGCGGGCCGTCGCCGACGCCGTCCGCTCCGGGCGCCGGATCGCGGTGCGCAGCGGCGGCCACTGCTTCGAGAACTTCACCGGCGACCCGGCGGTGCGGCTCCTGCTGGACCTCTCTCCCCTGGACGCCGTCGGCTTCGACCCCGCGATGGGCGCCTTCGCCGTGCAGCCGGGAGCGACCCTCGGGCAGGTGTACCGGACCCTGTTCAAGGGCTGGGGCGTGACGATCCCGGCCGGCGGCTGCCCCGAGGTGGGCGTGGGCGGGCACCTGGTCGGCGGCGGGTACGGCCCGCTGTCCCGCCCCTACGGTTCGGTCGTGGACTACCTGCACGCCGTCGAGGTGGTGGTGGCCGACCAGGACGGGGCCGTCCGCGCGGTGGTCGCCACCCGGGACCCGGACGATCCGAACCACGACCTGTGGTGGGCCCACACCGGCGGCGGTGGCGGCAACTTCGGCGTCGTCACCCGCTACTGGCTCCGCACCCCCGGCACCCGCCCCCACGGCGACCCCGCGACACTCCTGCCGCCCGCCCCGGGCGAGCTGCGCAGATGCCTGGTCAGCTGGGCCTGGGACGAGAAGATGACGGAACAGGCGTTCACCGCCCTGCTGCGCAACTTCGGAACCTGGCACGAGCGCAACAGCGAACCCGACACCCCCGCGGCGAACCTGTACGCAGTTCTCATCGCCGGACACCGCAACACCCGCACCCTTGAGATGGTCGTGCAGATCGACGCCGGTCTCCCCGACTCCGACGCGGTGCTCAGCGACTTCGTGCACGCGGTGACCACGGGCGTGGGCGCCACCGATCCCGCCGTCCTCCGGGGTGTCATGCCCTGGCTGCCGTCCAGCACCTGGCCGGGCACCGGCGAGGCCGGCAACGCGATCACCCGACGCTACAAGGACAAGGCCGGCTACCTGCGCCGCTCCTTCACCGACTCCCAACTCGCCACCGCCTACCGGCATTTGACGAACGGGACGGGCGGTGCGGAGTGCGGCCTGCTCCTCGTCGGCTACGGCGGCCAGGTCAACGCGGTGCCCCCGCGCGCCACCGCCGTCGCCCAGCGCGACTCGGTCATGAAGGCCGTCTACTACACCGTCTGGGCCGACGAGTCGGAGGACGCGGCCCACCTGGCCTGGATCCGCGACTTCTACCGCGAGGTGTACCGCGACACCGGAGGCGTCCCCGTCCCCGGCGAGGTCAGCGACGGCTCCTACATCAACTACGCCGACGCCGATCTCGCCGACCCGGCGTGGAACACCTCCGGCACCCCGTGGCACGCCCTGTACTACAAGGACAACTACCCCCGCCTGCAACAGATCAAGGCCCGCTGGGACCCGTGCAACGTCTTCCGGCACGCCCTCGCCATCGAACCGCCCCAGCCGAGGTCGTAACCCCCGGCAGCGTCAACCACGCTTCCCGCCGCTGCGTCCGTACGGGTGGCGGCGGGCGCCGCCGCTTCCTCCTCGTTCGTGCACGGGGCTAGGTTGCTGGGCGACCGCTGGCCCGCTTCCCGGAGGACACCGATGGCCATCCCCGCCCTGGACCACTCGACGACCGACTACTCCCTGGCACACGCCTACTGGATGGCACGCGCCGCCGGGCTGGCCACCCTGGACCGGGACGGTATCGAGGCCCAGGCCCGCGCCTGGGGCTTCGACGAGGTCCGGCACTACGAGTCGACGCACCGGATGCCGTTCCCGATCGAGGACACCCAGGCCTACACCATGGCCAGCGACCGCATGATCGTCACCGGGTTCCGGGGCACCGAGGTCCTGAAGATCTACGACTGGCTGACCGACGTCGACACCCCGCCCGTCCCCGGGCCGGACGACAGGGGCTTCGTCCACTACGGCTTCAACCAGGCCCTGCGCTCCGTCTACCCACAGATCCGCGACACCATCCAGGAGCTGCGCACGAACGGGCAGAGCGTCTGGTTCACCGGCCACAGCCTCGGCGGTGCCCTCGCGATGCTGGCCGGCGCCCACCTCTACTTCGAGGACCCGCGCCAACTCCCGGACGGTGTCTACACGTTCGGCCAGCCGCGCACGTGCGAGCGTCTGCTCGCCCGCTTGCACAACACCGCGTTCAGGAACCGCTACTACCGCTTCGTCAACAACAACGACATCGTCCCCCAGCTCCCGCCCGAGCCGGTCTTCACCCACGTCGACGCCCTGCGCTACTTCGACGCCGACGGAAAGCTCCACGGCACCATGCCGCTCGTCGCGGGGCTGAAGGACCGGGTCAAGGGCTTCCGCCAGGACATGTTCGCCCCCGAGACCGACGGCATCAGGGACCACCACCTGCCGAACTACCTGGCCGCGTTCGAGAAGAACCTCGCCACCTCCGGCTGACAGCGGTACGAAGGGCCGGGGACTTCATCGACATCGGGAGCTGCTCATCCGATCGAGTGAGCGGAGGCCGAGAAGGGCGAGCGTTCGTCAAGAATGGCGCTCTGGGCATTGACGGCGGTGCTCGGGAAGGGGCCGGCGGTGGCTGAACGGCGTGGGAATGTCATGGTGTCCTCGGCGGCCTTCGCCGTCCGTCTCGCCTGGCTCGCCGACCGGCGGGCGCTGGTCCAGGTGGTCCTGGTGCAGGTGCTCCTGGCCGGCGCGGTGGCCGGGGGACTGGTGGTGGTGCAGACGGTGTTCGGGACGGTGCTCGCGAACGGTCCTGCGGCTGCCGGGCGGTCGCCCGCCGTGGTGCCGGCTGTCATCGTGCTGCTGGTGGCGGGCGCCGCGGCCGGTGCCCTGCGGCTGTCCGGGGCGGCGCGGATGGCGGTGCTGACGGTGAAGGTGGACCGCCTGGTGGCGGGGATGGTGCTGGAGGCGGCGGTCGCGGCCGAGTTGCCGCGGTTCGAGGAGCCGGACTTCCACGACCGGTTGCAGCGGGCGGTCTTCGCCTCGCGCCGCCAGCCCGCGATGGCCGTCGTCCTCCTCGTCACCGCCTTCCAGGCGGCCCTGACCGTGCTGGCGGTGGGAGGGGCGTTCGTGGTCATGGCCTGGTGGCTGCTCCCGCTCGTGCTGCTCAGTGCGCTGCCCGCGATCAGGGCGGCGGGCAAGGAGCGCAACGCCCACCACGAGCTGCACCACGGGCTGTCGGAGAACCGGCGGCTGCGGGAGTACCTCGAACAGCTGCTCACCGGCCGGACCGAGGCCCGGGAGATCCGGGCCCTGGACCTCGGGGGAGTGCTGACCGGGCGCTGGCAGGACCAGTACGCGCGCGAGATCCAGGACACCGAGTCCCTGCTGAAGGCCCACGCCCGGCGTCGGATGGGCGCCCAGGCCGCCGGAGGGGTGCTGACCTGCCTGGCGGTCGGCGGCCTGTGGTGGATGACCGTCAGGCACCTGCTGCCGCTGTCCGTGGCCGGCTCGGCCGTGGCGGGAGTGTGGCTGCTCTCGGTACGGCTCAACGCGTTCGCGGGCATGCTCACCGGCATCGGCGAGAACCTGCTCCGCCTCTCCGACCTGAAGGGCTTCACCGCCCAGACCCCCGGCGCACCGGCGGCGGCCATCCTGACGGCGGCCCAGCAGAAGTCTTCAGGCAGGCGGGAGTTGGGGCAGCTGCGGGCCGAGAGCCTGAGCTACACCTATCCCGGCGCGGACACTCCGGCCGTGCGGGAGGTGAGTCTGGAACTGCGGCCGGGGCAGGTCGTGGCGCTGGTGGGGGTGAACGGCTCCGGCAAGACGACGCTCGCCAATCTCCTGGCCGGGCTCTACCCGCCGGACAGCGGCCGCCTGCTGCACGACGGCACCCCGGTCACGGACCTCACGGCCCATCGGGCGCGGACCGCGGTGGTCTTCCAGGACTTCACCCGCTACCGGCTCCCGGCCATGGACAACATCGCCTTCGGCCGCCCCCACGCCACCGCCGACCTCCACCGCGTGCGGGAGGCGGCCCGGCAGGCAGGGGCGCTCGACTTCCTCGACGGGCTCCCGGACAGCCTGCACACCATGCTGGGCAAGGAGTTCACGGGGGGCGCGGACCTGTCCGGCGGGCAGTGGCAACGCCTGGCCCTGGCGCGCGCCTTCTACCGCGACGCTCCCCTCGTCATCCTCGACGAGCCCACGGCGGCCCTCGACGCCCACGCGGAGGACCAGCTCTCCACCCGCCTGCGCCAGCTCTTCGCCGGGCGCACGGTGGTGCTGATCTCCCACCGCCTGCGCAGCGTCCGCCATGCCGACCGGATCTACGTCCTGCAGGGCGGCCGGGTCGTCGAGGAAGGCAGCCACGAGGCCCTGCTGCGAGCGGGCGACCACTACGCGGCCCTCTTCCGCACCCAGGCCAGCGCCTACCAGGAGGCCGACACTCCGTGACCCCCGGACACCGGCGCCCCGTGACCCACGGAGATCGACACGAGCCCGCCGTGGAACGGTAGTTGACCTCCTGTGCACGAGCATCATTCGTGTGGGTGATAGACGCCGTGGCGGCCGGTCTCGCATCCTGTTCGCATGCTCACCTACCTGCAAGAGACGCGCCCCCTCACCCCCGACATGGAGACGGTCGCGGAGATCGAGGAGATCTTCACCGACGGCTTCATCGCCCCCACCGCCTGCCGGATCCAGGGCGAAGGCTGCACCGGATCCGTGGGCTGCTGCCCCGGACTCGTGTGCGTGTCCACCAACGGCTTCAGCGGCTTCTGTCAGCAGCCGTAAATGATGCTGCAACCGGGAGTGGTCGTCGCTGAGCTGGGCAGTGGCGGCGTCCTGCTGAACACCGGCAGGCCCGCCGCCGCCTACCTCAGCCCGACCGCTCTCGGTTGGCTTCGCGGCCGTCCGCCCGCCGCCGAACACCGCGTCCAGCACGCACACTGCTTCACCCAGTGGCGGGCCGCCGGCCTCGTCGCACCGGACGACGAGCCCGTCGAACCCGTGGTGTCGGGCGACTTGGAGGCGGAGGCCGCCGACTGCGCCGTGTCGGTGCCGCATCCGGTGCTCGTGGTGGCCATGGCCGCCGACTGCAGCTTCTGCACCCAGCTGACCGCCGACCTCGCGGCCAACACCCACAGTCTGCGGCGCCTGGACGCCTCCGTGCTCCTGGTCGATGCCGACAGCACCCGTCGGCTCGGCCGGCCTCTGACCGGACCGGTGCACGGGCCCCTGGCCCGCCTCGGCCGGCGCGCGGCGCACCGGGGCACTCCCACCGCGGTGCTCCTGGCCCCCGGCCGACCGGCCCGGGTACTCACCGGCTTCGACGAGGTGAGCCATGCCCTGGTCGCGCTCAGCGGCGCGGACCCGCAGGCCACGATCACCGAGGCGCCCACCAGTTGTTCGGTGAAGCTTGCCGCCCAGCCCGTCGACGCGGTCCTCACCGCCCGGGTCAACGGCACCCGCCTGGGCATCGCGGTCCGCGGCCGCGAAGCCCGCAGGATCGCCGAGACCGCCACCGGTGGGCTTCCCGATGACGGCTACACGCCGGTCACCCTCACCGTCGAGCGCCCCGGCACCTTCTACCTCCTCTTCCGGGGTGGCGAACTCCTCACCCGGGCCCGCACCCCCGTCGCCCTCCAGCAGACCCTCGACGCCGTCCTGGCGGGCTACGCGGGCCGTACGGGCCGTACGGGCCGTACGGGTCGTACGGGCTACGCGTCCGCGGAGCGCGGCACGATCCCGCTGCTGTGCGGGGCCGCCGTGCACGGCGGCGGGCAGGCGGTTCTCTTCCCCCGGACCTGGATGTCCGACCTCGTCAAACGCGCCCGGCAACTGGAACAGGCCGGCTGGCGGTTGCGGCCCGAGCCGTACACCACGCTGTGGACCGCCCCCGGCACCGCTGTCCTCCGGCTGCCCGTCGCCGCCGGCCCCGGACGCGGCGATCCCGGACGCGGCGATCCCGGACACGGTGGCCCGGCCGTCACCGCGGTCCTGACCGAGCCGCCCCGGACCGGCACCCCACCGACCCGGGCCTGGCTGCTGGCATCCATCGTCAACTGGATCGCCCGCCCCGCCACCGAGGGCGCCGTCCGCACACTGGCGGCATCCCTGGAGCCCCTGCCCGTACACACGGGCACCTGGCAGGAAGCCCTCACCCACCTGACGCGCCCCCACACCTCCGGGGAGGACCCCTGCGGCGGGCCCGTCCCCGCGGACGGCCGGAAGGAACAGCCGGCGCCTCGCCGGTCGGAGCGGTGCGCACGGCCATCCGGCACCGGTGGAACCGTCCACCCCGTCCACCCCGTCCACCCGCACGCCTGACCCGCTTCCGGGCGGGGCAGCGGCCCTCTCTCCCCCCGCCGCGCCCCATGGCGGGGACCGGGGGCGCAGTCATGCGAACGGGCCGTCGGACGCCGGCCTCCGTGCTCGTGGACGGATCGGGAGGGGTGCTACCGGGTGCTCGGACCGGGATGCCGATGGGGCAGCATGGTGCCCGACCACCGCCGGGATCCGTGGCGCCTCCGCGCCTGCGCGGGCACGCATCCCCGCCTGAACGGAAGACATCTTCGTGACCGACACCGCCGCCGTCCTCACCGAGCAGATCCGGGCCCGTCTCGCCGGGTACGAGCGCCGGTTCAACACGCTGTCCGAGCAGTACTTCCAGGGCCTGGCCGCGGCCTTCGACGCCCCGTCGTTCAGTCGGTTCACCCCGGACTGCCTCGCTCTGCTGCGAGACCTGTCGCTGCGCGGTGGCAAGCGGATGCGGGTGGCCCTCCTCTTCGAAGCCGCCCGCCTGGTGACCGCCGAGCCCGTGGCGGGGCTGGACGACGCCGCGCTGAGCATCGAACTGCTCCAGACCCACGGGCTGGTCCACGACGACATCATCGACGACAGCCCCACCCGCCGAGGCGGGCCCTCCACCTACTACGCCTACCGGGAGCGGTTCCCCGACCGGCCGCAGGCCGCGCTCGGGCTCGCCCTCCTCGCCGGCGACCTCGCGCTCGCCCTGTCCCTCCAGGTCCTCCTTGATTCCCGGGCCCCGCTCCCGGTCCGACAGGCCATGGTCGAGGTGCAGACGCGAGCGGCATCGGCCACGTTCGTCGGCCAGATCATCGACCTGGAGCGGGACTTCACCGCGGACCCGGACGAGGACGTGCTGCACGACGTGGCCGACTACAAGACCGCCCGCTACTCGGTCCTCGCCCCGCTCCAGTTGGGACTGCTCGCCGCAGGCGTCCAGCCCGCCCTCCATGACGAGGAACTGCGGCGCTACGCCCGGCTGGTGGGGATCTGCGGGCAGATGCGCGACGACTACCTGGACCTCTTCGGCGACGCGGCCGCCATGGGCAAGCCCACCGGAACGGACATCCGGGAGGGGCGGCGCAACTACACCGTCCGTGCCGTCCTGGTGGCGGCCACTGACTCCGAGCGGGCCCTGGTGGAGTCCGCACTCGGCGACGGAGCCTGCACCGAGGAGACCATCGCCGCCATCCGCGCCATCGCCCACCGCCGCGGCGTCCCGGAGAGGATGCGGGCGGACATGCGGCGCTGCGCGCACGCGGCGGCCACGGAAGCCGCAGGATGGCGTCCCGGGTGGCGGGAGGAGGCCGTCGCGTTCTTCGAATACCTGCCGAGGTGGAGCGTCGAGCGAGTCCGATGAGGTGACGTGGGCCCGGGCGGCCTCGGGGCCCGCGGGGCGGGGGCGTTCATCGCGAAGCCCCAGCCGGCTTCCGCCAGCCGTCCGGCTTCGAGCTGCCATTCGGCGAGCATCGCGCGGTGGCGTACGCGGGCCCGCCGGTACACCGTGGGACGAACCTTCTCGGAGTGCTGGAGCGCGCGGATCGCTCCTTCGCGGTCGCCGAGTTCGTAGGTGACCTGGGCGACGTGGTACGAGAGCGAGGAGGGGTCGTAGGAGCCGTGGGCCTTGGCCTTGGACTCGGCCTGTTCCATGGCGACTTCGGCTGCGCGGAGCATGGCGAGCGCTCCTGCGCGGTCGCCGGTCTGGGCGAGGGCGTGGGCCTGGAACGGGGCGATGTTGTTGACCATGAATGCGGCGGCCATCGGGCGGGCCGGGTGTGACCGGCGGCCAGGGGGTCGTCGGCCTGGGTGGTGCGGGCGAGCCGTAGGTGTTGCAGGGTGCGGGGCCGGGTTGCCCGGCGGTGTCGATGATGGAGATCATGCCGATTCAAGAGCCTTCCCAGCGCGACACCGTCCCCGGGGGAGGCTGCTGCGGAACCGGGGGTGAAATATTCGCCCGTGGCGGGCCGGGGCCTGCTAGACTCCTTTCAGTTGCAGTAGTGGTTCCCATGAACTTTGTGTGCGCCTGCTGATGTTTCGCAGGCGCGTTTTTGTTTCCCGGTTCTTCCCCGGGTGGGTGCTCATCGCGGTGACTCGAAGCCTGCATGGTGCGGGCTTCGGACAGTCCCTTGAAGGAGATTTTTTTATGGCTAATGGCACTGTGAAGTGGTTCAACGCGGAAAAGGGCTTCGGCTTCATCGAGCAGGAGGGTGGCGGCCCGGACGTCTTCGCCCACTACTCGAACATCAACGCCAACGGCTTCCGTGAGCTGCTCGAGGGCCAGAAGGTCGAGTTCGACGTCACGCAGGGCCAGAAGGGCCCGCAGGCCGAGAACATTCGTCCGCTGTAGTTTTTCTGCCACGGCACCCGCCTAGCAGCGATGGGGCCCGCACCGCGTACATGATGCCCGGTGCGGGCCCCCTCGGCATTGCGTCACGACGCATCCCCGGCCGTTCAGGCCCCCTGGCTCCGCCACCGGCGGCCATCCCCACGCGAGACGCACAGCGTCGCGTCCGGATCGGTGCCCTGCCGTGACAGCTCACGGTTCGAGGTCGTTCGCTCCCGCCCCTTTCGGTGAGCGCCGACCGTAGGTGACGTGCCGCACGGTTCTACCGTCCACGCTCCGCCCGTCACACTTCCGGCCCGTTCCCTTGCGGTCTCCGTCGGCGCCCCGCGCCACGGGGCCTTCCTCGTGACGTGCCGCACTGAGGAAGGTTTTCGCATGAACCGCTCCAGTCGCTCCTCGTACCAGAACGCCAACTCCCGCTCCGGCGGCGGCTCCTTCTACGGCTCCCGTCCGGCCGGCGGCCGGCGCTCCTCCGATCGGGGCCACCGTCAAGGGTCCTCCCCGCAGGGCGAGTTCGCGATGCCGGTGAGCACCACCCCGGCGCTGCCGGCCGTCGAGTCGTTCGACGAACTGGACATGCCCGCGGCCCTGTTGAAGATGCTGACCCGGCAGGGCGTCACCTCGCCGTTCCCCATCCAGGCCGCGACGCTGCCCAACTCGCTGGCCGGCCGCGACGTCCTCGGGCGAGGCCGCACCGGCTCCGGCAAGACCATCGCGTTCGGCCTCGCCGTACTGGCCCGCACCGCCGGGCAGCGGGCCGAACCCCGCCGCCCGCTGGCCCTGGTGCTGGTTCCCACCCGCGAGCTCGCGCAGCAGGTCACCGAGGCGCTCACCCCCTACGCCCACGCCGTGCGCCTGCGGATGGCGACCGTGGTGGGCGGGATGTCGATCGGCCGCCAGGCGCAGACGCTGAACCGCGGGGCGGAGGTCGTGGTGGCCACCCCCGGCCGGCTCAAGGACCTGATCCAGCGCGGCGACTGCCAACTGGACGGGGTCGGCGTCACCGTCCTGGACGAGGCCGACCAGATGGCCGACATGGGCTTCCTGCCCCAGGTCACCGAGCTCCTCGAACAGGTCGCCGAAGGCGGCCAGACCATGCTGTTCTCCGCCACCCTGGACCGCAACGTCGACCGCCTCGTGCGGCACTTCCTGAACGACCCGGTCACCCACTCGGTGGACCCGTCCGCGGCGGCGGTCAGCACCATGGAGCACCACGTGCTGCACGTGCAGAACCACGACAAGAACGCCACGATCGCCCACATCGCCTCCCGCGACGGCGGGGTGATCATGTTCACCGACACCCGCGACCGTGCCGACGCGCTGGTCGAGGACCTGCTCGCCAACGGGGTGAAGGCCGCGGCCCTGCACGGCGGCAAGTCCCAGCCCCAGCGCAACCGTACCCTGGAGCAGTTCCGCACCGGGCAGGTCACCGCGCTGATCGCCACCAACGTCGCCGCCCGGGGCATCCACGTCGACGGTCTCGACCTGGTCGTCAACCTGGACCCGCCGAGCGACCACAAGGACTACCTCCACCGGGGCGGGCGCACCGCCCGGGCCGGCGAGTCCGGCACCGTCGTCACTCTCGTCCTGCCCAGCCAGCGCCGCGCGATGGCCCGCCTGATGACCACCGCCGGCATCACGCCCGTCACCACCAGGGTCCTCGCCGGCGACGAGGACCTGACCCGCATCACCGGCGCCCGCGTCCCCACCGGCGTGCCCGTCGTCATCGCCGACCCCGTCGTCGAGCGTCCGCGCCGCAGCGCGTCCACGAGCCGCGGACGCCGCGGACGCCCCGCCTACACCGGCAGCGACACCCGGACGGCCTCCGGCCGCGACAACCAGGCCTCCTCCGGCCGCCGCCGGGCACCCCGGCGGGTCGCCCTCGCCGCGTAGCACCCCAGCGGGCCCGGCTCACGATGCGGACCGGGCCCGCGCAACCCGCCGAGGTACGCCACCCGGTTCTCACGACCGCCGCACACGGGAACCGGAACCGGCCCCTCGGCCCGCGCCCCCGCTCCGACGCACGCCGCCCAGCCGCCCCACCGCCAGTGCCCCGATCATCCCCGGCCCCGGCGGAAGCGACACGAAGGAGTCCGCCCATGACCATCACCCTCGAACACCACGCGACCACCGCCACGGTCGGCGACCTCATGAAACATCCGGAGCTGCAGATCAGCGACGACATCATGGTCGACACCGCGATGGACATCCTGCAGAGCTCCGGCACCGACCACCTGCTCGTCCGCGACGACGACGGCCGCTGCGCCGGGCTGCTGACCCGCCTGCACCTCGCGCCGTTCCAGGCCCGGTCCTGGTACACCGAGCGCACCCCGGTCCGCGATGTCGTCCTCGACCGCGCGCCCTTCGCCACCGCCGACATGCCCGCCACCACGGCCGCCGCCGCCATGCGCTCCCGCGGCCTGGACGCGTGGCCGGTGGTGGACCACGACGGCCACGTCATCGGCCTGCTCAGCTTCTAGGACAGACCCGCACACGCCACCGCGCCGGCACGATCTCCAGCGCCGCAGCCTGAATGACCCGAGCAACGAGCCTGGTGGTGAGCCGTCAGCCGGTGGCGAGGCAGTCGTGGACGACCTCGGGCCGGCCGAGGGGTGAGGTCGGTGAGCAGGTGGCTGGCCGACACGATTTCCAGGACCGGCAACGGCAGCTGATCAACGGCATACGGTTCCGGACCCGTACGGGCATACCGTGGCGGGATCCAACCCGAGCGGGACGGGCCGTGGGAGACGGTGTACGGGCTGGCCCGCCGTTGGCAGTGCGACGGCATGCGGCACCGGATCGTCGAGCAGCTCGGGGCGGAGGTGAGCTGTGTGGTGAGGGGGGTTGCGGTGGTGGCTGCCTCCCGGATCCGAGGGACCGGCACATCCATGCGAGGACGCCGTCGCTCAGTGGCGATGGGCGGGGTCGAAACGATCGTTCGGATGACGCCCCGATGCTCGCTGGCTGGAGCCGGAGAACTCGCTCCCGTGGGCCCGTAGGCCCGTAGGCCCGTAGGCCCACGAAGCCAGGGAACAGTGCGCG
Source organism: Kitasatospora sp. NPDC086801 (assembly GCF_044745805.1). NCBI lineage: Bacteria > Bacillati > Actinomycetota > Actinomycetes > Kitasatosporales > Streptomycetaceae > Kitasatospora > Kitasatospora sp. NPDC086801. Next base: position 122,579 of record NZ_JBIVAX010000007.1, on the reverse strand, counting down.
TCGGAACAGCCCCCGCCAGTACTCCAGGAGATCCGCCGCGGCTGCCTGACCACCCACTACGGCATGCCGAACACGGCCTTCTGCCGCGTCAGTTGCGAGAACGCGTCAGCCCGTGGGCGTGCCGATCTGGCCGCGTTCCAGGGCGGAACGCAGCTCCGAGAGGGCTTGCGCGGCGGCCGTTATGGGGGATGCCTTGAGTGTGTCTGCGATCAGCTCGGCCAGCCGCTCGGCAAAGGTCTCTTCTGCCACGTCGACCAACTGCCGGCCGTCGTCGGTCAGTTCCAGCAGTGACGACCGGCGGTCCGACGGGTTCGGCCTGCGGGCGACCCATCCCTGCCGCTCCAGGCGGTCGACTCCCTTGCTGGTGGCCCCGATGCCGACGGCGAACTCGGCGGCCAGGTCCGCCACCCGGGCCCCGGGGTGGTCGCGGAGGTGGCGCAGGAACTCGAACTGCGACGTGACGATCCCGTGCCGCTCGCGGAGGCGGTCGTTGAGGGCGTTGTACAGCCGCGTCTCGCATCGGACGAGGTCGGCGAAGAAGCCCGGGAGGTCGACCGTCTCGCCGCTCACTTTGGATGCCATGGCATATAGTCTACGTTATATGCCATGGCATCTAGTGCCGAAGAAGCTACTTGCGACAGGAGCAGCCACCATGAGCAAGGAACAGCGCGCGCAGGTCAACGCGATGCTGCGGCAGCCCCGGCCCGACGGCCCCCAGTCGGTCGAGGCGATCCGAGCCGGATTCAAGGCGATGATGGCCCAGATGGCCGTCCCGGACGGCCTCCGCACCACGGAGACGACACTCGGCGGCCGACCCGTGCTGTACGTCGAGCCGGGAGACGGGACGCGCACCGGAACGCGCCCCGGGACGATCCTGTACTTCCACGGCGGCGGCTGGGTGTTCGGCTCGCCCGAGACCGCGCTGTCGCTGACGGGGAACCTCGTGGCCAGGACCGGGTTCAGGGCGTACTCGGTGGACTACCGGCTCGCCCCCGAACACCCGTTCCCGGCCGCGATCGAGGACGCGCTTCGCGCCTACCGCGCCCTCCTCGACAGCGGCGAGGACCCGTCGGCCATCGCGTTCGCCGGGGACTCCGCCGGCGGCGGCCTCGGCGTCACCACCTGCCTCGCCGCCCGCGACGCCGGCCTCCCGATGCCCGCCGCGATCGTGGCCTTCTCGCCCGGCCTCGACGCCACCCGGACGGGCGAGAGCATGGACACCAAGGCGGGCGTCGACCCGTTCTTCACCCGCGAGAGTCTGGAACCCACCGGGGCCATGTACCTGGCGGGAGCCGACCCGCACCAGCCCATGCTCAGCCCCGCCGTCCTCGCCGACCTGACGGGCTTCCCGCCGATGCTCCTCCAGGCGGGTACCAACGAGGTGCTCCTGGACGACTCCACCCGCATGGCCGCCCGCGCCCGCGCGGCCGGAGTGGACGTGATCCTCGACATCACCGCCGACGTACCCCACGTGTTCCAGTCCTTCGCCGGCGTTCTCGACGAGGCCGACCGGGCACTGGACCGCGCGGCCCTCTTCCTCACGCAGCACGTCCGCACTCCCGACACGTCGGCCACGTCGGCCCAGTAGAGCCCAGTGGAGCCGGGTGGAGCCGGGTGGAGCCGGGTGGAGCGCGGAGCCGTCCGGCCGCACAGCAGGCCGGGTGGCGCCCCTCGCGCCTGCGGGGCCTCACCTGAGCGTCGCGGGCGGGGGCGCATTCGCGGGAGCGGTGTTGGCCGTGGTCGGCGCGGCCGCGCTGGCGGGCGAAGCTGCGCCGGCAGGACTCGTTTCGTCGACGGGTCGAGCGGGTGCTGGCTTCCGCAGACTGTCCGGACCCTTTGGTCGCTGTGTATTTACGCAGGTCAGGGCGATGGCAGGGACTGAAGCGACTGAGGTTGGGGATTGGGTGCACGCTGTCGCTTGGCCTGCTCTCCACCACTCTCACCCCCTCGCTGGGAGCTGGTCCGGCGCAGTGCCAGACCCTCGGATTACGGTGGACGGCAGCTCAATCGAGAGGCGATGGCGATGACGAACGCAGCACGGGCAACGACTGTGCCCGCATGGGTCCTGAAGTTCATGGACGCCATCGACACACTGGAGTTCGGGGAGGGCTTCGCGCCGTTGACCGAGGACACCGACATGTTCTTCGGCACCGCACACATCCACGGCGCCGAGGCCATCAAGGCGTTCTTCGTCAAGATCGACGAGCCGCTGATCACCGCGCACGAGGTCCTGGAGTTCTGGACCGCGGATGACGGGGTCCGCCTCCTGCGCGGAGAGGCCACCTTGGCCAAGAAGAGCGAACCGGACCGCGTGGTGCGCGCTCCGTTTGTGCACATCTTCTACCTCGCCGACGAGGCGCCGGTCCGCGTCCGTGAACTGCGCATCACCGCGGGTCCCCTGCAGACCGACGCAGTGATGTAGCTCCACGCGGTGCCCGGACGTGTCCAGTGTGCAGGGATGCGCTGACACGTCCCCATCGTCGCCCCTGAACACCAGCCCCCGAACACCAGCCCCTGAAGACCTGTAGGCCCGCTCCGGTCGCCGAGGCACCGACGGGCCGAACAGGCTCGGGCCGACAGCCTGATGCCCGCGGTCACGTCTTCCTCTCCGGCCCCCCGTCAAGGCGGTCCTGTCGCGGGCGCCTGACGCATCCGCCCCTCGCACATCCGCGCGACACCCCTAGGTGACATTTCGTCACTTTGTGGAGGTTTCTGGGCGTGCGACGTCGGGGGTCTGGGCATGATCAGCGCCGGGGCCGTCGCGGTCCCCGCGGTTCGCGTCCACCGCGGGCCGCGAGAAGGTGCCGGTCCAGCGAAGAGGAGCTTCCATGACGGGTCAGACGCCCGACGCCGCGCAGCAGCAGGTGCAGTTCCCCATCACCGAGTCGTTCACCGGCACAGCCCCGGCGAACGAGCACTGGCAGTTGCTGGGCAGTGCGCGGCTGAACGAGGGCGCCCTGGAGCTGACGCCGAACACCTCGTCGAAGGCGGGTACGGCGTTCCTGGACCAGCCGTTCTCCTCCTCGCTCGGGGTGAGCATCGACTTCGACTACTCCTGTGAGGGCGGCGGGACCCAGGGGCTCGGGGACGGGTTCAGCCTCTACCTGATCGACGGGAGCCGCACCACGCAGCCCGGGGCCCGTGGCGGGGCGCTGGGCTACTCCTACATCAAGGACGGCTCGGTCAACCTTGCCGGCGTCACTGCGGGCTACGTGGGCGTCGGCTTCGACAACTTCGGGAACTTCGCCGCCCTCTCCACCGGCCCCGGCGCTCCCGGCCGCAGCCCTGACACCCTGGGGGTGCGCGGCTCCGGGGACCTGCTCACGGGCTTCGCCTGGCTGGCCGGCGCCGCGGTGCCGGGCGGGTTCCGGGGCGGCTGGGAGGCGGGGGCGCACCTACAGGTGACCGTCATCGGCGGTCGCCTGACGGTGCGGCGCTCCAGCACTTCGGACCCCAACGGCGCGGTGCTGATCGACGATCTCGACCTGGCCGCCGGCCCGGGCCAGGTGCAGATGCCCGCGACGTTCAAGCTCGGGTTCGGCGCCGGTACCGGCGGGGCCACCGCCGCCCACCGCATCCGCAACCTCACCGTCGCCCTGCCCGTCGCCATGCCGCTGGAGATGAGCGGCCCGCTGACCGCCAAGGCCGGCCACCGGATCTCCTACACCATCGGCGTCCAGAACCACGGGCCCAACGACGCCCCCGACGCCGTCGTGCGCGGCGCCGTCCCCGTCCAGTTGCTCGACGTGGAGGTGACATGCCGCGGGGAGAACGGCGCGGCGTGCGGCCCGGGAACCGCTACCGACGGCGAACTCCACCAGCCGCTCAGCCTGCCCAAGGGCAGCAAGGCGGTGATCACCCTGAGGGGCACCGTCGACCCTCACTACGAAGGCGACTTCACCACCACGAGCCGGATCACCTCCGCCACCCGCGCCAATACCGCGGCCCAGCAGTCCGGCCAGGTCACCACCACCGCCGAACTGCCGCTGATCACCGTCGGCCAGAAGATCGCCGGACAGTGGGACCAGACCTGGCCCGAGGACGCCAAGGGTTGGCTCGTCAGCTACAACCTCACCCTGGCCGCCAACGAACACCGCGTGACAGCCTGGGAGATCGCCTTCGACGTCCCCGCGCGCACCCGCGTCAACCCCCAGCAGACCCAGTGGTACCGGGTCATCAAGGACGGCCTGGAGGGAACGGTCGTCCTTGGCTCCCCCAACGACGGCTCCCACACCATCGACCCCGGCACCCCGCTGCCCGTCGACGTCCAGATCCTCTACCCCTCCCAGTCCGACGCCGGCGACGGCCGCCTCCGCGGCCTCTACGCCGTCGAGGTCGAAAAGCCCTGACCCCGCAGAAGCCGCACCCGGACCGGATCCGCCTCGCGGCAGTGCATCCGCCCGTGAGGCGGATCCGGTACGGCTACCCGGAGCCCGACCTGCCGGTCACGCCCGTGCGGGCCGCCTTGCGCACCCGGCGCTCTGCGCCGACGCGGGGTGGATTCACCACCCAGTCCTGTCGGTCCTCTGACGAGATCCCGGTATGACTGACATGCCACCAGTCAACACCGGGCCCGGGCGCAAGACGCTGCCGCGGTGGGGACGTTGGTGGAGGTCTTGATGCCCGCCACGTCTGTTGACGAGTCAGCCCGCCGTCATTTTCGGATCAGTGGTCCAGGACGCGCTGGAGATAGGCGGTCCTGGCCGCGATGGCGAGTTGCGAGATGGCCGCCTGCGGCGCAGCGGTGGCGAAGGCATGCCAGGCTCCCGGCCACACGTGCAATTCGACCGGGACTCCGGACCGGGACAGCCGCGCGGCGTAGTCGATGGTCTCGTCCCGGAAGGTGTCGACCTGGCCGGTGTCGATGTAGGTGGCGGGCAGCCCGCTCAGGTCTGCCGCGCGGGCCGGAGCCGCGTAGGGCGAGACCTCGGGCCCGCCCCTGGCCTGCCCGAGCAGGCAGGTCCACGCCGTCAGGTTGGCCTGGCTGTCCCAGAATCCCTCGCGGTCGAGTTCCTGGCTGGACGCTGTCTGGCAGCGGTCGTCGAGCATCGGCGCCTGCAGCATCTGGTGGGCCAGGGCTGGGCCGCCGCGGTCCCGAGCCAGCAGCGCCGTCGCCGCTGCGAGCCCACCGCCCGCACTCGTGCCCCAGATGATCAGCTGTTCGGGGTCGACGGACAACTCGCCGGCGTTCGCCGCGACCCACGCCAGCCCGGCATAGCAGTCCTCGACGGGTGCGGGATGGGGATGCTCGGGAGCCAGCCGGTACTCCACCGAGATCCCGACGATGCCGAGAACATCCACCCACTCGGCGAGCACGTGGGAGAGCTCCCACTTGTTGCCGGAGATCATGCCGCCGCCGTGGGTGTGGTAGACGCACGGGCGTGAGCCCGCACCGCGGGTAGGACGCATGATGAGCAGCGAGATCTCTGGCGCCCCCGCGGGACCGGGCACCGTGCGTTCCTCGATCTCGACAGCCCCGTCCCGGCGCAGTGCGGCCGCATCGGCCCCGCTGGGCACCGTCGCGTTCATTTCCCGGTAAGCGGGGATATCGGCCGGCCCGAGCCAGCCGAGTTCTCGCACCTCTTGCGGATAGGTAGCCAGGATTGCGGCCAACTCGGGGTCGAACGGTGGTCGGGAGTACATACTCGGGTCCTTCCTGCAGCGGTTCGCCGCCCCAGTTTCCTGGCCGGTCGCCGCCCGATCCACCGCCATATGGCTCATGGTATCCGCCATATGGCGGATATGATCCGGTGGTGGAAGAACTGCTCCAACGGCTCTCGGCACTGGATCCCGCCGCCGGGGACGCGGTGCGCGCCATCGCCTACTTCGACACCCTCGTCGAGCAGCGGGCCGGCCTCGATGCCTTCGTCAGGGCCGGGGCCATCCTCGCGGGCTGCACGGCAGGGCTGGCCGATCCCGACCGACACGTCCTGGTGCGCATCCATCCCGACGGCCACCGGCTGGAACCGGCGGCACACGTTCCCTCCTGGCCCGGCACCGCACTACGCGGTACGACCGCAGGCCGGGTCTGGCTCGAACGCACCGGCGTGTCGCTGCCCACCGACGCCATCGTCCTCGAACGCCTCGCGGCCGGGGCGGGCATCGCCCTGGACCGAACCCGCGGCCGGGCCGCCACACACGACCCGGCCAGCGTGGAAATGCTGCTCTCACCCGAGGCCACACCCGCAGCCCGCGCGCAGGCCGTGCGCAGACTCGCCCTTCCTGCGGCGAGATTCAGGGTCGCGGCCCTGCTGGGAAACCCGGATGATCCAACGATCAACCGGTGGAGCACTCGCCTCGGACGCGTGACCGCCGCCATCGTCGTCGACACCACGGCCGAGCCCACCGCGAGCCTTGGACCCGGCATCGGGACTGAGCACGGGCCGAGAGCCGGGCTGGGCCCCGCCGTGGAAATCAGTGGACTGCCGCGCTCATGGCACGGAGCACTGATGGCGCTGCGGCTGACAGCTGAGGCTCACGGTTCGCGCCACCTCAACTACGACGCCCTGGGCGGCCTAGCCCTCGTGGCCGAGCACGTCTCCCCGCACAACGCGTTGATCGAGGATGTGCGCGCGCTACGCGCGGCAGAAAGCGCCGGCACCGGCGTACTGGAAACCCTGGCCGCCCTCGAAGCCCACGACAGCCTGCGCCAGGCAGCCGCCGCGTTGCATCTGCATCACTCCACACTCCAGGCGCGCCTACCCAAACTGACCACTGCTCTCGGCTTTGCCCCCGACACCCCGCAAGGACGCACACGCCTCCACCTCGCCCTGGCCCTCCACCGACTCAACCTCAACGGTCCCCTTCCCTAGCCACCGAGCAGCAGTGGTAGTCCTCGGGGGCCGCCTCTCAAGTGGCTCGTACCGCGAGGCGTTTGTGCGGGGCCCGGTCAACGGCGGGCCAACACCGCGACCTCCCAGCCGAAGCCCACCACCAACCGACCGTCCGGCACCACGGCCACCGCGCAGACCGGCAGCGGGAACACCGACTCCGGCCCGACCTGGTCGCCGGTGGTCAGGTCCCAGACCCGCACCGTGCCGTCGTCGCCGCCGGTGACCGCGACGGGGCGGCCGTCGACCACTGCCGTCGCCACCGTGTTCACATCGCCGGTGTGGCCGGTGAGGGGTTGGCCGATCTGCTGGACGGTGGTCAGGTCCCACACCCGCACCGTGCTGTCGCTGCCGCCGGTGACCGCGACGGGGTGGCCCTCGACCACCGCCGTCGCGACCGCCAGCACGCAGTCGGTGTGGCCGGTGAGGGGTTGGCCGATCTGCCGACCTGCGGTCAGGTCCCAGATCCGCACCGTGCCGTCGTCGCCGCCGGTCACCGCCAGGGGGCGGCCGCCGACCACTGCCGTCGCCACCGCGTTCACATCGCCGGTGTGGCCCGTCAGGGGCTCGCCGACCTGCTGACCCGCAGGCAGGTCCCAGACCCGTACGTCATCCCAGCTGCCGGCGATCGCTACAGGGCGGCCGTCGACCACTGCCGTCGCCACCGCGTTCACCCCCTCCTCGTGGCCGGTGAGCGGCTCGCTGATCTGCTGACACGTGGTCAGGTCCCATACCTGCACGTGGCTGCCGGCGACCGCGACGGGACGGCCGTCGACCACCGCCGTCGCCACCGCCCCCACCCAGTCGTCCTGGCCGGTGAGGTGCAGGCCGATCTGCCGACCGGTGGTCAGGTCCCAGACCCGCACCGTGCCGTCGTCGCCGCCGGTGACCGCGACGGGGCGGCCGTCGACCACTGCCGTCGCCACCGCGTTCACATCGCCGGTGTGGCCGGTGGGCGGCTCGCCAACCTGGCCGCCTGAGGTCAGGTCCCACACCCGCACCATCCCGTCCTGACTGCCGGCGATCACGTGGGGACGGCCGTCCAGCACCGCCGTCGCCACCGCCCGGACCTTGTCGGTATGGCCGATCACCGGCTCGCCGACCTGCTCGCCCGTGGCCAGATCCCACACCTGGAGCGTCCAGTCCTCGCCTCCGCTGACGATGCAGGGGCGGCCGTCGATCGTTGTCGTGACCACCGACAACACCCAGCCGTCGTGACCGGTGAGAGGTCGGCCGAGCTGTCGGCCGGTGGTCAGGTCCCATACCCGCACGGTCTCGTCGTGGCTGCCGGTGACCGCGACGGGACGGCCGTCGACCACCCCCGTCGCCACCGCTCGCACCGCCTCCTCGTGGCCGGTGAGCGGTTCGCCGATCTGCTCGCGCGTGGTCAGGTCCCACACCCGCGCGGTCTCGTCGTGGCTGCCGGTGACCGCGATGGGGCGGCCGTCGAGCACCGTCGTCGCCACCGCGCACACAGCATGGGTATGGCCGGTGAGGGGTTGGCCGATCTGCTCGCGCGTGGTCAGGTCCCACACCCGCACCGTATCGTCGCCGCCGCTGGTGACCGCGACGGGACGGCCGTCGAGCACCGCCGTCGCCACCGCCGACACCGCGGCCGCGTGGCCGGTGAGGGGTTGGCCGATCTGTTCGCGCGTGGTCAGGTCCCATACCCGTACGGTCCGGTCACCACTGCCGATGAGCGCCACGGGGCGGCCGTCGACCACTGCCGTCGCCACCGAGCACACCTGGCCGGTGTGGGCGGTGAGGGGTTGGCCGATTTGTTCGCGCGTGGTCAGGTCCCATACCCGCACGCTCCGGTCAGTGCCGCCGGTGACCGCGACGGGGCGGCCGTCGACCACCGCCGTCGCCACCGCCAGCAACGCGTCGGTGTGGGCGGTCGGAATACGACGCAGGGACCGGTCGAGCTGGGAGCCGGTGGCCCATTCGACGCCCCACGGTGCGGCGGGTTCGTCCTCCACCGGTACTGCGGTGAGCCGTGCCGACAGCTCGCGGTCCCCGTAACGGGCGGCGTCCAGCGCCAGCAGCTGTCGGCGCACCCCGGCAGTGACGTCACGATGCAGGTGTGTCGAGGCCCGGTACACCGACGCGGCCAATCGCGCCGCCGGACCCGACGCCGCATCCAGCGACGCCGTCACCGATCCCGGGTCCGCGTTCACCAGGAACCCCGGATCGGCCAACCGCCCAACGGCCACGGCAGATTCAGCGCGCGGGCGGATGTCCCGCAGATCATCAGACATGCCCGGCACAGTAGCCGTACCCGGCAACGCGGCACCGCAGAAAGCCCCCTGCCGCCTATCCGTGCGAGTTCTTGAGTGATCGGTGTGCGGGGGGTCGGGGGTCCGGGGGTTCGGGCTCGGCTTCGTCCTCGCATGGGGACGGCACGGGGCACGCGGCGCTGATCGCGGTCAGTCGCCGACGAACGACAGGTGCAGGTCCCGGATTGAGCTTGGACTGCGATGTCGGGGCTGTCGCCGGGCACCTGTATGTTGATCACCCGCCGACCCTGTCGGTGTTCCGTCCCAGGGTGTCGGCGTGCGGGTCCGGTCTGGGCTGGTGACCGCTTCGCGGAAATCGGGTCGCTGTCGCCGGGGGATCAGGAGATCCTTTGGCGTCGAGGCTGAAAGCCGCTCATCATCTCAAGTGTTTGAAGGATTTCGTATGACCGTTCCTGCCCCGCCCGACAGCCCGCAGTCCGCCGAGGGGCCGGCCGATGCCAACGCGTGGGCAGCACCGAGCCCGAGCCCGGGTCAGGGTGAGGGCGCGGCTCCGGGTCAGGGTGAGGCCGCTGTTCCTGCCGCGGTCCCTGCCCCTACCGCTATGCCGGTCGCGCCCCCTGTCGCGGCCCCGGGTGTGCCGTACTGGCCGCCGTATGCGTATCCGATGCCGGCGCCGCAGCCTCGCAACGGCCTGGGCATCGCGGCCATGGTGCTCGGGATCGTGGGTACCGTCCTCAGCCTGGCCGTCTTCTTCTTCTGGCTGTCCTGGCTGCCGGCCCTGCTCGCCGTGGTCTTCGGTGCCATCGGGCTGGGTTACGTGCGCAAGGGCCTGGCGACCAACCGGGCGATGGCGCTCGCGGGCGTGATCCTGGGCATCTCCGGCCTGCTGGTGTCGGTCGGCGCCGGGGTGATCGTCGTGACACGGGTGCAGGCGGCCAACGAGGAGCGGCGGGCGGAGGAGAACGCCGCGCGCGCTCGCGCCGATGCCGCGACCCAGGCCGCCAACGAGCGGGCGGCCAAGGAGAGGCAGCGGATCGAGGCCGAGCGGAAGAGGATCGAGGCCGAGCGGGAGAAGGCGGCTGCGGACGAGAGGGCCCGGCGCCTGTCGTTCGGCCAGTCCTACACGTACGGGGACGGGCTGAAGGTCACGATGGCCGCGCCGGAGCCGTACGTCCCGCGCGACACCGTGTCCGGGACCCCCAAGAACGCCACGATCATCCAGGTGAGGATCACCGTCGTCAACACCGGGTCCGAGGACGTCTCGCTCTACGGGTCGGGGATGCCCATCGTCAAGGACGCCAAGGGCAACCTCGTCTTCTCGCTGATCGACGGAAGCGGACGGATGAAGATCCTCAACGGCTCGCTGGCTCCGGGGGAGGAGGCCACCGGCCTGTCGGCGTACGCCCTGCCGAACAGCGCGGCCGACCGCTTCTCCGTCGAGTTCGACTACGGCTCCGGGTGGCAGCGCAAGGACGTCCTCTGGTCCGGTTCTCCGAGCTGACCCGGGGCCACTCCCGCCGCTGTCCGCATGGTCCCGACCGGGACGGCATCGCTGAGGACATGCGGCAGCGGGGTGACGCCCTGGAGGGGCGGGTGCGGCTTCGGACGCACCCGCCCCGCGCTCGGGAGACCCACCTCGCTCGTGAGCGAACCAGGTCGGCCCGGCGAATCGTCAGGAACCCGGCGACAGGGCGCGCGCTGTCAGAGATCGGGGAGCGGGCAGCCCCGGCCGCTGCCGATCAGCTTGTTGACGACGTTCAGCCCGTCCTCGTGGCGGAACAGCACGGCGTACGGCAGCGCCGCCGCCGAGTGCCGTCGCACCAGCGCGCTCTGGTCCTCGGGAAGTTCCGGGTCCGCGACCAGCTCGGCCTGCGGGAGCAGTTCGGGCTGGTCGGTGCGGACCAGCTCCGCCGCGCAGAACCGTTCGAGCTGGTCCGGCCAGGCCGCGACGACGGTCGGGCGCGGCCCGGAGACAGTCGCCGGGGTCGCGAGCCAGGCCCGCACCGGGTCGTCGGCGGGGGCGCGGCCGGGCTCGAAGAACGACCAGAACGTCCCCGGCCAGACGGCGGAGGCCCGGTGGGCGGTGATCGACACCCGGCTGCCGGTCGTCAGGTCGACCGCCAGGTGCACCGGCACGCCTTCCTCGTACCAGTGCGCCCCGTACTCGCAGACGGCGAAGCGGCGTCCGTCGTGGTCGAGGAGCACGAATGAGGTGTTGCGGCGGCGGTTGGTGGCCAGGTCGTGCCGTGTCACCAGGACGTCCAGCAACTCCTGGTGTCGCTCCGGTAGTTCCTTGCGGGAAAGGTCGAGCACGGGAGCCTCCGATCGACTGCTCGGTTGATCGCGGTCCCACTCTGCCCGTCCGAGGGCGATGACGTGTGCGCATTGACGTTTCCGGAGGTCCGAACACCCGGCGGCGACCGAACGGCGAACCGGCCGGCGGGCGTTGCGTGCACGGCGTGCTCGAAGGAGTAGTCGCCTTGGGTGTCGCCGCCGGTGGGGTGATCATGGCGGAGGAGGCGGTGTACTCCCGGGGGCGGCCGCTCTGCATCAGGTAGGGAACGGTGATGGTGGCGGGGGCCTGCGGCCCGAGGGCGCCTCCGCCGTCCGCCCCGGTCCGGCCGGGTTCACCCGATCCTCTCTCCGGCGTCGCGGGGGAAGCGCGATCACAGCACTGTTTGAGCATGAGGTACGACCAGTGCGTGACAGGTGAAGCATCCGCCCGCCCCCGGAGGGTGCGTGCCGCCCTCGGCGCCGCGAGCCTCGCGGGGGCGTTGGCCCTGCCCGTCGGCGTGGCCGCCCCCGCCCGCGCCGCGACCACCCGGACTTTCAGCACCGACGCCGCGCTCACCGTCCCGGACGGCGTCACCGGCATCACCGTCACCCTCGTGGCGGCAGGCTCCGGGGGAGGCGGCGGGGGTGGTGGAGGTGGTACCGGCCTCTTCAAGAGCGGCGGCGGGGGCGGCGCGGGAGGAGGTGGCGGTGGCGGCGCCCGGGTCACCTGCACCCTGACCGTCACCCCCGGTGACGTCCTGACCCTTACCGTCGGCACCGGCGGAGCCGGTGGGGCGGGGGGCGCCAGCGGTGAGGAGGCGGACCCGGGCGGCGATGGCGGCGATGGGGGCGCCGGCGGCCCGTCCGCCCTCACCAGCGGCGGAGCCGTGGTGGCGCGCGTGGACGGCGGGTCGCGCTCCGGTGGCGGGGGCACGGGCAGCGTTCTCGGCGGGGCCCGGGGCGGCAGCGGCCACGGCGGGGGGAGCCTCGCCGTCTCCACCTGCAAGGGCAGCCGGCCCGGTGGCGCCAACGGATCCGACGGTGATGCCGGTGACGTCGGCACCGAAGGCGCCGACGTCACACCGGCCACCGTCGGTGACACGGTCCCCGGCGAAGCGGGCGGCGAAGGCGGCGACGGAGGCGCAGCGGGGGCCCCTGTGCCGGCCAGCTGCCCCGCGGGCACCGGCGACGGCGGGGACGGGGGCGACGGCGGGGACGGCCAGGACTACGTCGGCAACTTCGACGACAACCAGACCCCCGGCGACGACGGCACCGCGGGCACCGCGGGCGGCAACGGCTGCATCACCCTCACCTTTGAGAACAGCGGGCCGGGCCCCGACGCCGGCTAGCTCGGCGTCGGGGCCCGCACCCCGTCAGACCGTTGCCGGGAGGCTCGTTCCGCCCGGTGCGAGTCTGTCGAGCACCGCCCGCTCCGCAGCGAGGGGCGGGGCTTCCGCGAGCGCCGTGGTGGGGCGCCCGTCCGGGATCAGGCGTCCTGCGCGGGGACGAAGGGGACGACGGGCAGGGGCGTAGCCGTGAGGGTGGGCGTGGGAGTAGGAGTGGGGGTGGACGTCGGCGTGGCGGTGGCCGTGGGGGAGGCGGTGGATGTGGGGCTGGACGTCGAGCTCGGGGTCGGCGTGGGCGACTGCGTGCCGGTGGGCAGCGTGATGGTGACCGTTCCGTCGAGCGTCATCGACTTGAGGCCGGTCGTGGTGTTGCAGGCCGTGAGGTCGATGTCGGACTTGATCGGGTCGAGGACGACGGTCCAGGTGGCGCCCTCGTAGCGGCCCGCGGTGATGCCGCCGCTGAGCGGGTTGCTCGAGTTGAGCAGGTCCTGGATCGGCTGCATGCCCCAGGTGAAGTCGGTGGTGGCCGGGTCGTCCGTGGTGGGCTGGCCGTCCGGGGTCTCCCAGCTGACGCGCTGCAGGGTGCCGGGTGCGTTCTGGTAGCTGCCGGTCGCGCAGGTCACGCCGTTGCCGAGGCCGGTCCCCACGTAGTCGGCCTGGGTGATGGGGGCGTCGCCGGTGCAGTTGAGCAGTTTGGGGTTGCCGAGGGTGGCCGTGATGTTGTCCTGGGGTGTGAGTGTGAGGCCGGAGCTGAAGGTCATCGTGAAGCTGTCCTCACAGGTGATGACCTGGGGTACTCCGGCGGCGGAGGTGTCGTACACGAGCAGTCCGCCGATCAGGGTGCCGGCCGTGAGGGCGGCGGCCGCGATGCCGATGGGGCGTTTCATGGGGTCGTGCCTTTCTTGGGGGATCCCGGTGGTGCTGCGGGCCGGTTCACCCGGGGAGTCCGGGGACCGGTGCTGTGGGGCGGCTCGACGGAGTGGGGAGTCCGGAGCCTGACGGTGACGGTTCGACCGCGGTGGGGAAGCCGTCGTCCTCGCCGTGGCGCGCGAGGGTGACGAGCGCCGTACCGCTGACCAGCAGGACGGCGAGGACGTAGAGCGGGGTCACGGCCGGGGACTTGAACCAGTCGGCGGCCCGGTCGGTCAGGTAGGTGGCGAGGGTGCCACCGAGGAGTCCGCCCAGTTGGTAGCCGATGGCGCTCCCGCTGAGCCGCACGCGGCTGGGGAAGAGCTCGGAGACCAGGGCTGCCTGGGGGGCGTACATCGCGGCGAAGCCCACCAGCGACAGCAGGTAGGCGAGCACCAGGACCGGGGGAGGGCCGAAGTGGAACAGGGGCTGGAACGCGGCGGCCCAGAGCGCCGTGGTGATGGTCCCGGCCAGGCAGACCCGTCGTCTCCCGTAGCGGTCGGACAGCGCGCCGAAGAACGGGATCAGGCCGATCAGCGCGAGCGGGGCGAGCAGCGAGAGCGCGATCAGGGCGTTGAGCGACAGGCCGGCGACGCGCAGCAGGGTGAGGACGTAGCCGAAGGAGAAGCCGAAGAGCACGACGTCGGCTCCGGCGGTGATCGCCGTGGTGGTCAGCAGCTGCCTGCGGTGCCGGGTGACCAGTTCGACGACCGGCCGGCTGCTGCGGGCCCCGGTGAGGGCGAGCGACCGGAAGACGGGGGTCTCCTCGATCCGCGCCCGGGCCCACAGCCCCACCACCACCAGCACGGCGGACAGCAGGAAGGGCAGTCGCCAGCCCCAGGCCATGAACTGCGCGGGTGTCATCGCATCGGACACCGCCGTCATGGCCCCGAACGCCAGCAGATTGCCCGCCGGCGCGCCGATCTGCGCCCAGCTCGACACCAGCCCCCGGCGCCCCGGTTCGGCGCACTCGTGCGCGACGACGGTGGCGGCCCCCCAGGCACCGCCCAGCCCGAGGCCCTGGAGCAGGCGCAGCGTCACCAGGAGGAGCGGGGAGGCGAAGCCGATCTGTCCGTAGCCGGGCAGCAGCCCGACCAGGCCGGTGGAGGCCCCGGTCAGCAGCAGCGCGCCCACCAGGGCGGGGCGCCTGCCGCGACGGTCGCCGAGATGCCCGAAGAGCGCCCCGCCGACCGGCCGTGCGACCAGGGCGGCCCCGTAGAGGCCGATGCCGGTGAGGGTCGCCGCGAAGGGCGAGAGGTAGGGGAAGAACTGGTGCTTGAAGACCAGGACGGAAGCGTTGACGTAGAGGAAGAAGTCGTACCAGACCAGCGTGGTACCCATGAGGCTGACGATGACCGAGCGGCGGACATCGCGGGTCGCGAATCGCACATCGAACTCCATTGCGTGTGACTGCCGCCACTTCTAGCAACATTCTGGCGCCGCTGGCATCTCGCCACGCAGGCCGCCTGGTGCTGAACTGTCTCCGTGTGCGTCGAACCTCCGCATCGAACTCCGGGGAATCGCCGAGGAGTCCGGTGCGGTCGGTCGGTCGTGTGCCCAACTCCGGTTTGTGGACTGGGTGTTTGGATCACTGACGTCCGGTTCGGTCTCTTGTCCGAAGGTCGTCTGTCGGGTTGACCATGTCGTTGACGAACCATGGTGAAGAGGAGTGAATTCCGGCCTCTCACATGCCAGGACAATGCGACTTCCATTCGTGTACAGCGCATGAATGAGGAGGATTCGTGGCGAATCCGACGTTCACATCCGGCCCGCCACCCGCCCCCGCCACGCGCCTCCGTCACCCGCCTCCGCCACGCGCTGACGACACCACTGCGCACTGCCCACGGACGTGGCTCCACCGGGCACACTCGGAAGATCACCAACGGCATCCGCGGGCGTCGCCGGAGCCGAATGACGTGACCATCCACCCTTGGGAGGAGTCGGCATGAACCGGTCCCGGTTGACGGAGCAGTCCGACGTGGCAGCGGGCCCGGACGGTCCGATCACCGTCCTGTCCGATGATGTCCGTCCGACGCGCGGACCGGTGACCTGCCCGGCGGCTCCGCTCGTGGCCGGGTGGCTCGACGAGCGCGGTTTCGCCTCCCGGGCCGGTGCCGGCGGGATCGTGCCGACGGGCCGAGGTGGGCGGTGGTTCGCCACGACCTGCATCGTGCCGCGGGTCTGGACAGCGGTGCGAGGGTCGGTCAGTCTTCACCGGCATGACCCTCCCGCTTCCCGAGCCCGTCCCCGGCGCCGCGCGCGCCGCGCTTTTCGAGACGATCACCGCCGTCGGCGACGAGGCCGTCCCCCTGCTCGCCGACTCCCGCGCCGACACCCCGATACCCGGCGCCGAGTGGACGGTCGGCGAGGCCGCCGCCCACCTGGCGATGGCCAATGAACTGATGGCCGCACTGGCCGCCGGCGAGGAACGGCCGTACGGCGACGGCACCCCGGGTTCGCTGGCCGCGGCGAACGCGGCCTCGCTGGCCAGGCGGCCGGAGCGGGATCCGGCCGTGCTCGCCGAGGGGATCGCCCGACAGGCGCGGGAGTTCACGACGGCAGCCGGCGCGCGTGCCGGCACCGAGCCGGTGCTGACTCCGCTCGGTCCGATGGACTTGGACACCCTCGGCGCCTACCTGCTGACCCACATGCTGGGCCACCTCTACGACATCGCCGTCGCCCTCGGGCGGCCGCACCCGATCGACCGGCACCGCGTCGAGCTGGCGATGCCCTTCCTGCGGACGGCGATGCCGCGGGTGCTGGACGCGCGCGTCGCGGCCGGCCACAACGCCTGCTACCGGCTGCGAATCCGCGGCCTGGACGGGTTCGCGGTGACCTTCGCGGACGGTGTCGCCGTGGTCAGTCAGGAGCCGCCGCGCCGACCGGACTGCACGATCCTCACCGGGCCGGTGGCGTTCTTCCTCATCGCGCTGGGCCGCTACACCGCCACCGGCGCCCTCGCCCGGGGCAAGGTGCTCGCCTGGGGCCGCAGGCCGTGGCTGGCCCCGGGCTTCCCCAGGCTGTTCGCGGCCCCCTGAGCACCGCCGGCGTACGACCGCTGAGCCGGTCTCTCGCGTACCTCTCAGGTGCCCTAAGGTGGCGATTTCGTAAGCCTGTTGACGGATCAACGGCTCCTCATCCGGAGTGACGCTCCCCCGGTGGAGGCGCTGACAGGCTGACTCGTGGCGAACTCCTGTTCGTCCGAGTGAAGGGAAGATCCATGTCTCGTCGTCTGACCTGTGCCCTGATCGCAGCCTTCTGCCTGGCGGTCTCCGCGTCACCGGCCTCCGCCGCTGTGGCCGGAGCCGAGGACCCCGCAGCCTCGTCGGCCCGCCCGCGTGGCGGTCCGCTGCAACTCGCCCTCAACGGGCTGACCGACGCCAAGGCGGTGTCCGCGATCGCCGAGGTGCGGGACGGTGATCAGCGGTGGCGCGGCACCACGGGGGTGACCGACCTGGTCGGCCAGGCGCCCGTCCGCGGTGACGGCCGGTTCCGGATCGGCAGCGTCACCAAGACGTTCGTCGCCACCACGGTGCTGCAACTGGTCGGCGAGCACCGACTCGGCCTGGACGACGCGGTGTCGAGCCACCTGCCGGGGCTGGTGCCCAACGGGCAGAACATCACCGTCCGCCAACTGCTCAACCAGCGCACGGGCCTGTTCGACGCCACCAACGACGGCACCGACGTCTTTCCGAACCTCAACGACCCGGCCGTCTTCCGCACGTGGCTGGCCCAGGGCGGGTTGAACCGTACGTTCACCGCGCGCCAGTTGGTGACGGCGTCCGTCTCCCACGCCCCGTACTTCGAGCCCGGCACCCAATGGGGTTACTCCAACACCAACTTCGACATCCTCGGCCTGATCATCGAGCAGGTCACCGGGCATCCCTACGGACAGGAGGTCGGACAGCGCATCCTGCGCCCGCTCGGGATGACGAAGACCACGGTACCCGGCCTCTCCACCACCATCCCCGGCCCGCACGCCCACAGTTACTGGACCACCGTGGACGGCGCCGGCACCGGGAACGCCAAGAAGACCGATCACGACGTCACCGACCAGAACCCCACCTGGGCGGGCGCCGCCGGCGAGATGATCTCCACCACCGATGACCTGCTCCGGTTCGAACAGGCGCTGCTGAACGGGAAGTTGCTGCGCCCGGCGGAGCAGCGCGAGATGACCACGATGCTCGAGACCGTGCCGGGCTCGCACGATCTCGACTACGGGATGGGGCTGGCGCGGGCCCAGCTCTCCTGCACCACCGTGCTGGGCCACAACGGCGGCACCTTCGGCTTCACCACCCAGCTGTGGGGCACCGCCGACCGCCAGGTCGCACTCTCCTACACCTCGCGGGGCGACGACGCCGAGCAGACGGCGCAGAACACGGCGGGCCTCACGTTCCTCGACGCCGTCTTCTGCGGCGCCCGCTGAACGCCCGCCGCGCGGCTCGCGCGCCCGTGCGGCGCTTCACCTGAACGGGGTTCACCTGCGTACCCGGCGGCCCGGTGCCGGGGAGTGGGAAGTCGGCCCGTCCGACTTCCCGCTCCCCGGCTGCGCCCGCCACTTCTGCGGGCGCAGCCGGCGGTCCGGGGACCGGCCCGAGACGGGTGGGCTCGTCGGGGGTTTCACGCGCTGCGCACCTCGCCGCCCCGGCACGGTGTGCTGGGGGAAGCCGGCGGGCGCCCCTCAGGGGCGCGGGGGGCTGCCCGTGGCGGCAGGTGACACCGTGACGGTCGATGTGCGACGCTGCACCTCGCGCGCCGTCGCGCATGGGGAATTGGGGGGTTCGCATGAGCGGATCGCCATCGCGCGCGGGCGGTGCGGTCGACCGGCGGGGGTACTGCTGGTCGTCGTCGGGCCGGTGTCGGCTGCTGCGGCGCGCGCTGTCCGACGAGCGGATCGACGCCGTCGGGGCGAGGGAGCTCACCGCGCTGTTCCGCGAGGCCCGGTACTCGACCCACCGGATGGACGACAGCCAGGTGTGCCGGGCCCGTACGGCCCTGGATGCCATCGCCACCCGGCTCGCGGGCGCCGCGCCGTGGGCGACCACGGCGGCGCACGCCGGGGGAGGGCAGGCCGGGGGAGGGCACCGACGAGCGCCCCGGCGCCCCGGCGTGACGGGCCCGTGGACGAGGCGGACCGCGAAATCGCCCGGCCGGGCTCGGTGCGCCACCGCCTGATCGAGCTGGCGGTGCCCGCCGTCCTCGCCGAGGTCCTGTTCGCCCTGGTCGGAGGTTGGCCCGGGGCGGGGGCCGGCGCGGTCCTGCTGACCGTCACCGCGCTGGTGGTCGCCCGCCGGGTGGCGGGAGCGGGTGCCGAGGTTCTCG
Source organism: Kitasatospora sp. NPDC086801 (assembly GCF_044745805.1). NCBI lineage: Bacteria > Bacillati > Actinomycetota > Actinomycetes > Kitasatosporales > Streptomycetaceae > Kitasatospora > Kitasatospora sp. NPDC086801. Next base: position 103,661 of record NZ_JBIVAX010000007.1, on the reverse strand, counting down.
CCCTGCGTCGCCGGTCACGGCAGATGGAGGCGTACGAGCCAGGCCTCGGGGACTGGCGCTGGACGGTCCGCCAGGGTCTCGACCCCCAGGGCGACGCCGTACCGCTGCGTGCCCGGCTCCAACGGCTGTACGCGGTGCGGCTAGGGGAGGTCCACGGCCTGAGCCTGTCGGCCGACCGCGACCGGGCCGCCGAACTCCTCGGGCCCCGGCTGTGGCCGTGGATCGACCCCTCGGCGCCCGCCCCGGCCGGGGCCTTCCCGGCGGCGGTCCTGCGCGAGCTCGTCGACCGGCTCGACTCCCTGTGACCCACCGCCCTCCACGGCGGATGCCCGCGGACGGGGCGGCCACGCCCACCATCACCGACCGAATCGTTTCCGCAGGAGAGTCATGCCCGACCTTTCCACCAGTCCCCACGGCCCCGCCCACTCCGCCGGCCGGGCCCCGTTCCCGGGCGCCGAGTGGACCTTCCGGACCCGCGCGGACCGTCAGTCCTCCGGGGCGGGCGGCAGGCGGAAGCCGACCTCGGCGCCGCCGGAGGGGGCGGCGGTGGCGAAGACGGTGCCGTGGTCGGCGGCGACGAGGTCGTGCACGATGGCCAGGCCGAGCCCCGAGCCCGGGGTGGACTGGGTGCCGGCGGCGCGGAAGAAGCGCTCGAAGACGGCCTGCCGGTCGCCGGGGGCGATGCCGGGCCCGTGGTCGCGCACGGCCAGCCGGGTGCCGCTGACGTGGATCTCCACCGGGGCGCCGTCCGGGCTGAACTTGACGGCGTTGCCGACCAGGTTGTCCACGCAGCGCTGCAGCGCGCGCGGGCGGGCCAGCACCGGCACGGGCCGTTCGGCGGTGACGGTGATCTCGCGGCCGGTGCGGCGGCGGAAGCGCCGGGCGCTGTCCTCGGCGGCGGCCGGCAGGTCGACCGGTTCCGGGTCCTCCGCGGTCTGCTGGTCGGTGGCCAACTCGACCAGCTCGCGCACGAGTTCGTCGAGCGCGACGGTCTCGGTGACCAGGGTGGCGAGGATCTGCTCCTCGTCCGCGGGGGCGAGCCGGCCGCGGGCGCGCTGGAGGAGTTCGGCGCAGCCGCGTACCGAGGTCAGCGGGGTGCGCAGCTCGTGGCTGGCGTCCTGGACCAGGCGCTGCTGCTGGTCGCGGGAGCGGCGCAGGGCGCCGACCATTGCCTCGAAGGCGCGGGTGAGGCGGCCGACTTCGTCGCGTCCGGCGGCGGGCAGCGGGGTGGCCAGGTCGCGGGTGGTGGTGATGTGTTCGGCGGCGCGGGCCAGGCGTCGCACCGGGCGCAGGATCCGGCCGAGGACGAGCCAGCTGAGCAGCGCGGAGCCGGCCGCGGCCGCGGCGCTGGTCCAGGCGATGCGGTGCAGGAACGCGTCGTCGACGGTCTGCGCCCCGGCGTAGGTCTGGCCGACCATCACCGCGCCCTGCCCGTCGGGGCGGGCCTTGGTGAGGACGCCGTAGGGGGTGCCGTCGACGGTGGCGTCCTCCTGGTGGGCGCCCTGTCCGGTACGGGCCACCTCGCGGGCCCGGGCCGAGACCGGCAGCGCCGGGCCGCCCGGGGCCAGCGGCCGGGTGGTGCCGTCGGGCAGCAGCAGCTGTTCGACGGTGTCCGGCCGTGCGGGCGGGAGGCGGTCGAGGTCCAGGCCGGCGAGCACGGTGTGGGCCCGGTCGTCCAGGCTCCGGTCGAGCTGGTCGGCGACCAGGGTGCTGACGCCGCGGTAGGCGGCGGTGACGGGCACGGCGATGGCCAGCAGGACGGAGGCGAGGACCACGAGGCCGATCCTGGTGCGCAGCATCAGGCGGTCCTGGCGGTGTAGCCGACGTTGCGCACGGTGTGGATCAGCCGGGGCGCGCCGTCCTCTTCGGTCTTGCGGCGCAGGTAGCCGATGTAGACGTCGAGCGAGCGCGAGTCGGTGTCGAAGTCGTAGCCCCAGATGCGCTCGTAGATCTGGTGGCGGGTCAGGACGGTGCCCTGGTTGCGCAGGAGCAGTTCCAGCAGGTCGAACTCGGTCTTGGTCAGGTCGAGCCGGCGTCCGCTGCGGTGGGCCTGGCGGGCGCCGGGGTCCAGGGCGAGGTCGTCGAGGGCGAGGTCGGCGCTCTCGCCGCCGAGCGGCTCGGTGCGGCGCAGCAGGGCGCGTATGCGGGCCAGGAGTTCCTCGGTGGCGAAGGGCTTGGCCAGGTAGTCGTCGGCGCCGGCGTCGAGCCCGGCGACCCGGTCGCCGAGCTGGTGGCGGGCGGTGAGGACCAGGACGGGCAGGCGGTCGCCGCGCCGACGCAGCATCCGGCACAGCGCGAGGCCGTCGAGTCGGGGCATGACCACGTCCACCACCGCGAGGTCGGGGCGCCGGTGCTCCAGGAGCTCCAGGGCCTCCTGGCCGTCGGCGGTGGTGAGCACCCGGTAGCCCTCGAAGCGCAGCAGGTGGTCGAGGGTGTTGCGGACGCCGGGGTCGTCCTCGACGACCAGGACGGTGCGCCGGGCGGCGGTGTGATCTGTCATGGTGTCATTTTCGCTGGTGGCGGGCGTGGTCATGCCGGTCGGGGGTGGCTCGTCAGCAGGTCGTCAGCGGGTCATCAGCTGGTCAGCGGGGGACCGGGACGACGGGGACCGGGGGGATGTGCGCGAGGCAGGAGGTGTCGCCGACCTCGCCGGTGCGGATGAAGTGGCCGGAGATGTCCACCGCGCAGCCGGTGGACTCCATCTCCGGGATGTGCCCGCTGTTGGGCACGGAGACGAAGGCGCTGCGGCGGAACTGGGCGGCGGACAGGCGGGAGTTGGCCTCGGGAGTGTTGGTGTCGAGGTCCCCGGAGAGCACCAGGACGGGTACGTCGGGCAGGTTCTTCAGCTCGGTCGGCTGGGGGCGGGCGGTGCCGCGGCGCGGCCAGGACAGGCAGTTGTCGCCGCCGTCGGTCTGGCCCTCGGTCCAGCCCTTGACACTGAAGGCCCCGAAGTCGGCCGGGTCGGCGGCGGCCAGGGCGGCGCGGTACTGGCGGCGGCGCTCGGACAGCGGGGCGTCCGGGCTCCAGGCGCGGGCGTAGTCGTTGCAGGTGACGGCCAGGAACGAGGCCTGGTCCTCGGTGCCGGTGTGCTCGACCTGGGCGCGTACCAGGGCGGTCAGCGGTGCGTCGTCGCCCGCGGCGAGGGCGTGCAGGGCGGCGGGCAGCGCGCCGAGCAGCCCGGGCTCCCCGGGGTGCAGGCCGATGCCTCGGGTGGCGGGCTCGTACATCAGGTTGGCGAGCTTGTCCTCGGTGAAGACCACGGTGCGCGGCCCGCCGTCGGTGCTGGCGGTCACCACCAGCGGGCGGGTGCGCAGCCGCTCGGTGACGGCGGCGAGGTCGTGCACGACGGTGTCCGGGTCGCAGGCCCCGCTGCGCTCGCAGATCCGGCGCAGCGTCAGGGAGACCTGCTGGGCGCCGGGCCGGGCCAGGCTGTCGAAGGCGACGGGGTAGGCGCCGGACAGCACCATCGACTCGACCCGCTCGGGGTGGCGGTCGGCGAACACCGGCATCAGGTAGGTGCCGTACGACAGGCCGTACAGGACCAGCTTCGGGGCGCCCAGCCGGGCGCGGGCGGCGTCGAGGTCGTCGGCGGTGGCGGCGCTGGTGTAGCCGCGGGCGCGCGGGCCGAGCTCCTCGGCGCAGTCGGCGGCCAGCTCGCGCTGGTCGGCGCGCGGGGCGAAGCGGTACTCGACCTCGGTGACGTCGCAGGGCAGCCGGCCGGAGCGGCCGGTGCCGCGCGGGTCCAGCAGGAGCAGGTCGTAGTCGTCCAGCACGCCCTGCAGCGCGCCGGTCACCTGGTCGGCGCGGTCGATGAGGGTCTCGCCGGGGCCGCCGGGATTGAGCGCGATGGTGCCCAGGGCCGGGCCGGGGCGGCTGTGGCGCACCACCGCGTAGCTCACGCCGATCGTGCCCAGGGCCGGCTCGTCCGCCACCAGCGGGCGGCGCATGGTCGTGCAGTCGACCTGGTGCCCGGGGAGGGTCGGGCACCACGCGGGCCGGCCCGCCGCCCCGGCGGGGGCGGCCTGCGCGGGTGAGGCGGCGGTGACCGGCAGCACCGCCGCCAGCACCGCCAGCGCCGCGGCGGCCAGCCCGCCCCGGCGGGCCGGCTCCTTCGCCCGGTTCGCGGCCGGGTCGGCCGGGCCGGTCGTGTCCGTCGTGCCCGCCGTGTTCGTCGTCGTGTCCATCGCGGTGCTCGTCGCCGTGCTCGTCGTCATCGTTGTGCCCTCCGTACGCCTTGCGGTCGGTGTGGGCACGACCCTGCCGGGCGCCGGTCAGCGGTTCGGCAGAGCGATGACAAAGGTGTGTAAGAACTCCGGTGGGGCGTCCTCCGGGAGCAGGGGGGTTACTCGGTGACGCCGTAGTAGTCGGTGAGGAACCGGCGGATGGCCTCCTCGTGGGCGAGGAGTTGCGGCAGGTGGGTGGTGAGGGCCGCACGGGTGGCCGCGGCGAGGGCGGTCCTGGTCCCGGTGGCCTGGCGCACGTACGGGTCCAGGCGGCGGACGAGTTCGTAGTTGGACACGATGTCGGCGCGGATCAGGTCCTGTTCCAGTGGCGGTGCGTCGGCGGCGGGCACCGGCGGCAGGATGCGGGAGACGAAGGTGACCAGGTGCAGGACGCGCCAGCAGGGCGGCTTGCGGTCGGACTGCTGGGTCTGGCGCAGTGCCGCGGCGTTGGGAGCGGAGGAGTCGGCGAGCCAGAGCGGGTCGACGACCTTGTGGAAGAAGTCGTCGAAGTTGTCCCCGGACTCGTGGAGGTAGAAGCTCATGAACCGGTAGGCGTCGACCTTCCCGGGCACCCGGCGGGGGCTGCCGTCGGGGCCGAAACGGGCCTGCCCGTCGGCGCTGTAGGCCTGGAGGTCGCCGGAGGGGCGGCAGTTCACGTCGAGGGCGTAGGAGCGGGAGGCGTCGCGGGAGCGGGTGCGGGTGACGCTGTGGCTGCCGCCGAGGCTCGCGTCGAGCTGGGCGCCGATGCCGACGCCGAACACGGTGAAGCCGAACTCGGCGCCGACGGTGGCCATGTCCTTGACGGTGTAGGAACCCGCGGTGGTCTCGGTGACGGAGTCCGTGGTGGTGGTCGTCTCGGCGAAGAACCCTCCGTCGGCGGTCCACACGTAGGTGTTGGCCAGGTCGCGCACGATGGCCCCGTCGGCAGCGGTCTGTCCGGTGCTCTCGCCCCGGTTGTCGCCGATCGGCCCGACGAAGGTCTCGGCGATCCTGGCGGCCCGCTGCTGCGTGGGATCGGGCGTGCCGGTGGCGGTGGAGACGCTCTCGTAGTAGCTGCGCAGCTGTTGCTGGCGGCGCTGGATGGCGCGTTTGAGGGCGTAGGCCTCGCGGGGCTTGTAGTAGCTGTACTCGCCGTACTGACGGGCGTCGGGGTAGGCGGGGTCGAGGACCTTGCCGTGTTCGTCGAAGCCGACACCGCCGTCGAGGGTGCCCTGCTTGGTGTACTGGGGGTTGATGGGGAAGGCGAGGATGTTCCAGTCCCTGGGGATGTCGGGGTTGGGCAGCATGCGGTAGGCGACGAGCGTGCCCGTGTGGGCCAGCCGCAGCGCGAACACGTCGGCGGTCTGGGACTGCACCAGGGCGAAGCCGGTGTTGGCGGGCTGGTAGCGGCGGCCGAGCGCGGGGTTGAGGAGGTGGGCGGGGTCCTCCCAGTGGCCGGTGAGGGCGACGGTGGTGGCCCGCGCGGTGTCGGCAGCCTGGGTGAGGGTGGTCGCGTCGGTCCAGGTGTTGGTGAATTCGAGGGTGTTGTCCAGGCTGAAGACGGCACCGCCCTCGACCGCCGGCTTGGCGGTGCCGATGCCCAGCGGGGCGAGGATGAGCAGGGTGTCCGCTTCGTAGCTGGACGTAGCTGCCCTCGGCGCTGGTGCCGCCGTAGACGTTCATCTGGTAGCCGCCGTTGACGAGGCGGATGAAGTAGAGCTTCCGGCCGGCGCCGTCCCGCCAGCCGGAGTAGACGAACCGCCAGCTGCTGATGCCGGGCACGGTGTCCCAGCCGTTCAGGGGGTTCTTGTGGTAGAGGGTGTTGCCCTGCGGGCCGACCCAGTAGCTGCGGCCGTCGGTCCTGGTGAAGCGCAGTTGGGCGTTGTCCCAGTCCGAGGGGTTGTCGCGCTGGATGTTCCACTGCGCCTCGGCCGCGGTCAGTACCTGCCGAGCGGCGTCTGCCGCGGCCTGGCGGGCCGGGATGTCCGCGCAGGTGGCGGTGAGGGTGACCGACTGGGCCCGCAGATCCGCGACCTCGGCCTGGAGGCCCGTGATCCGCTGTTCCAGCGCGCTCTGGCGGTCCAGGTCCTCGTGCTCCCGGGTGGCGAGGTCCGGCAGGGTCAGGACGTCGGCGACCTGCGCGAGCCGGCCGTCGGCGCCGACGGCGAGGTCGAGCACGGCGAGGCGGGGTTCGGCGTCCGGCGCGGCCGCGTCGCCCGTGGCGCACGACAGCAGCACCCGGGCCTGGTGCTTGGCGGGCTTGGGCACGTCCTGGTACCCGGTGGCCTGTGCCTCCTGCTGGTGGTAGAGGATCGCCGACGGGGCGGAAAGGACCGTGCGGGCGGCGAAGGAGAAGCTGTCCCGGCGGATGCCCGCGTGGTCGCCCACCGGCGCCGTCGAGGTCACCCAGGACACGGCCCCGGACAGGGCGGCGTGCCGCGCACGGTTCGTCTGGTCGTGTGCCACGGCACCTGACGCCTCGTCGAAGCGGTAGTACGCGACCAGCCCGGGCTCGTCCCCGACCAGCCGGTGGCTGCGGTCCTGCCGCAGCTCGTCCTGCGCCCGGGCCCGGTCCCAGATCCGCAGCTCGTCGGCGTCGAACGCCACGCTCCGACCGGCGCCGCCGAGCACCGCGGTGCCGGTGCCGGGCGGCGGGGCTCCCGCCGGGCCTTCCGACGCCCGGCCGGGGCCAGCCTCGCGGACGGCGTCCGGGTGTCCGGCGGGCACCGACTGGCGCAGCACCACCACGTAGGTGCCGTCCGACAGCACCTGGAACGGGACGGCGGCGGTGAGCCGGGCCGTGCTGGACAGGAACGGGCCGCTCTCCTGTGGGGCGAGCACCTGCCCGGGCTCCGCCTCGACCCGCCCGCCCTTCTTGACCTGAGGCATCGTCACGGCGCCGAGCGCGGCGTACTCGACGCGGACGAGCTCCTCGGGGAAGGACAGTTCCCACGGATCCTCGGTCCAGTAGACGGCGTCCGCCTCCCCCCGGGCGGGGTCGTAGGAGCCGAGCGCCAGGACCGAATACACGATGCGACGCTGGTCGTCCATCGCGAACGCCACGGTGGTTCCCTGGTGGCGGATCACCGTGGTGGAGGTGTAGGTGCGGTCGCCGTAGACCTTCACCACGCCGTCACTGACACTCATGCAACCCGCTCCCCTCGGCCGTGCACCTGGACGTGACGCACGGTCAGGGCCTTACGGAAAGTGCACCTCCGCAACCAGACGGTGATTTCTGCCAGCGCCTCCTGGCTGATTCGCGGCCTGTGCCGATCTCGCCGTCCGCCAGTGGGGCCGCGGGCGGCCCGCTCACGGCCGGGACCAGACCGTAGAGCAGTGGCCGCGATCGCGGCAGGCCGATCTCCGCTCGTCGCACGGGTCCTCGCTCTCCACACCGAGCTCCGGTAGCGCGCGCAGTAGCGTCAGGCCGCGACGGGCGCGCCGGCGACGCGGCGTTCGCCGCCGTTGCGCTCGCGCCACGCCCGGTAAACGTCGATGGCCGCGTCGCTGGGCCGGTAGCGCATCGGCAGGCGGCGCTCGTCCCAGTTCTTGGCGAACTCGGTGTAGAAGGTGGCGAGTTCGAAGTACTTTCGGTCGTCGACGTAGTGCGGTTCGTAGTCGTCGCGGGTGGTGAGGAAGACGACCTCGTCGGGGCTGCAGTAGTAGAGCGAGCCCAGGCACATCGGGCAGGGGTGGGCGAGGACGTAGATGGTGGTGCCGGTCAGGTGCTCGGTGCCGAGCCTCGTGCAGGCGTCGCGGATGGCGAGGATCTCGGCGTGCGCGGTGGGGTCGCCGGTCTGGGCGACCTTGTTCGCGCTCTCGGCGAGGATCTGGCCGTCCTTGACGATGACGGTGGCGAACGGGCGCCCGCCTTCGGCGACGTTGCGGCGGGCGAGGTCGATGGTGTGCTGGGCGAAGTCCACGGTGGCGGTTCCTTGCTGCTCGGGGGTGGGGCGGCGGGGGGGGGGGGCCGCGGGGGGGGGGCGCCCCCCCGGGGCGGCGGGGCGGCGGGGGGGGGGGGGGGGGGGGGGTGGTGTTTGGGGGGGGGGGGGATGCCCAGGGTGGGGGTGCGTGGGGGGGGGGGGGGGGGGGGGGGGGCCGGGGAACCTGTGGGGTTCCCCGGCCCGTCCGGGGATCAGAACGGCTTGGTGGGAAGGTACTTGCCGTCCAGGGTGATGACGGCGCGGTGGCCGCCGTCGGGGTCCTCGACGGTCTTGACGTCGAGCTTGAAGTTGATGGCGCTGATGATGCCGTCGCCGAGCTGCTCGTGGACCAGGGCCTTGAGGGTGGTGCCGTAGACCTGGAGCATCTCGTAGAAGCGGTAGATGGTCGGGTCGGTGGGGATGCCGCCGGGGATGCTGCCGCGCAGCGGGATGGTCTGGAGCAGCAGGGCGGCGTCCTCGTCCAGGCCCAGGAGCTCGGTCACGGCCTTGGCGGCGTCGGCGGGCAGCGGGTGCTGGCCGAGCAGGGCGGCGGTGACGAAGGCGACGGACAGGCCGGTCGCGTCGGCGAGCTCCTGCCAGGTGAGGTCCTTGCGGGTCTTGGCGTCGACGACCTGCAGGGCGAGCTGCTGACGGGCGGTCGGGTCGAACTGCGCGTGCACCATGGGGTGAGCCTTTCGGGGATGGGTCCGAGGCGGGTGCCCGGACCTGGTCTGGGGATGGGGGAGGGGAGGTAGGAGGGGGCGCGGAGGTCAGCCTGCCAGGGCGACGAACCGTCCGCTGTTGGTATCGAGCAGCTCGGCGGAGCCGGATCCGATGTCGTAGACCCAGCCGTGCAGGGTCACCTTGCGCTGCACCAGGGCCTTGGCCACCGACGGGTGGGTCTTCAGGTTGGTCAGCTGGGCGAGGACGTTGTCCTTCACCAGGGCGGCGACCCGCTCCGCGCCGGCCGGGTGCTCGGCCGCGTCGGTGCGGGCCTTGGAGGCGTCCGCGTGGTGCAGCCAGGTGGCGACGGCGGGCAGCGCGGTGAGGTCGCTGCCGGAGGCGAGGGCGGTCATCGCGCCGCACGCGGAGTGCCCGCAGACGATCACGTCCGTGACCCCGAGCACGCCGATCGCGTACTCGATGCTCGCCGCGACCCCGTCCGCACCCTGCGTGTACGGGGGCACCAGGTTGCCGGCGGTGCGGATGACGAACAGCTCGCCCGGGTCGGTCTGGGTGATCAGCTCCGGCACGACCCGGGCGTCCGAGCAGCCGATGAACAGCGCCGTCGGCTGATGGGTGGTGGCGAGCTTCTTGAACAGTGCCGCCTGGGTCGGGAACACCTCCCGGCTGAACCGTTGGAAGCCCTGCGCCATCTCGTTCATGAGGTCACTCCTTCTTCGACGGCCGTTGGTTCCTGCCGATGACCTCAACGATGCCTGACCTGGTCCTATAGTGTCCAAGACGTGGTAGCCATCATTGCCATCGGCCATGCCTATAGTTGGTTCCATGGAACTGCGCCACCTCCGGTACCTGCTCGCCGTGGCCGAGCACGCCAACTTCACCCGCGCCGCCGAGGCCCTGCACGTCTCGCAGCCGACCCTCTCGCAGCAGATCAAGCAGCTGGAGGGCTCGCTGCAGGTGCAGCTCCTCGACCGCTCCGGGCGCACCGTGCGCCTCACCGACGCCGGCCGGGCCTACGTCCACTACGCGCGCCAGGCCCTGCGCGACCTCGCGGCGGCCGAGCGCGCGGTGCGGGACGTCAAGGACCTCTCACGCGGCACCCTGCGCCTGGCCGTGACCCCGACCTTCACCGCCTACCTGACCGGGCCGCTGATCGGGGACTTCCACACGCGCCACCCCGGGATCAGCCTGGACGTCCGCGAGCTGGCACAGGAACGCATCGAGTCCGAGCTGGCCGCCGACCAGCTCGACCTCGGCATCGCCTTCGGCGGAGCGCACCTGCCGGCCATCACCGCCAGCACCCTGTTCACCGAGCACCTCGGCCTCGTCGTCGCCTCCGGCCACCCGTACGCGGCCAACTCGGAGCCGCTCCCCGTCCACGCGCTGCGCGACCAGCAACTCGCCCTGCTCGGCGGCGACTTCGCGACCCGGCAGCACATCGACCGGTTCCTCGCCGACCACCGGGTCCGACCGCGGATCGCCGTCGAGGCCAACTCCGTCAGCGCGCTCGTCGCGATCGTCCAACGCACCGGCCTCGCCACCGTGCTGCCCGACGCCACCACCCGCGAACACCCCCACCTCCGCTCCGTCCCGGTCGACCCCCCGCTCCCCTCGCGCACCGTCACACTGCTCCGCCGGGACACCGCCTACCAGAGCGCCGCCGCCCGCGCCTTCGGCGACCTCGTCCGACAGGAGGCCCACACCTTCGACCACACCCCCGACGACCTGGTCCGGTGAGCCTCAGGACGGAACGCCCGCTTCTCCCCGACAGGTCTCGTCGTCGGCACCCTGGCGGTGTCCGTGGCCTTCGACCGATACGGCCAACGGCCGGACACCCGCGGGGCACCCCTGCGATCCTGCGGATCACCGGGCCCCTCCGTACGGGTCTGCAGAAAGGCGCACCGTGACCGACACCCCGACAGAGCCGACCACCGCCGAGCTTCCCGGCGACCCCGGACGACTGCACCTCACCGTGACCAGCGAGATCGGCCCGCTCCTGGCCGGCGGCGAACGGATGCAGACCCACCGACTGCTCGTCCGCCACCCGCAGGAGCCGGCCGCCGCCGGCATCGGGCGATCCCCGGACGACGCTCTCGGCCAGGTCGCCCGACTGGGCATCTGCCGGATCCCGATGACCCGGGGGTCGGTGAGCACGGCGCTCCTGGCCGGCCCGGAGGGGGAGATCCCGCAGTGGTCGGAGGCGATCGGCGCGGTCTGCCGGGACGCGCTCACGACCCAGGGCGAACGGACCCACTTCACCACGGTCCTTCGCAAGGTGCTCGGAAGCGGGCCGTACGGCGACCTCGGGGACCTGCTGATCGTGGACGAGTTCACGTTCCACGGCGGCTGGGAGGACCCCGGTCTCGGCGTGCTGCTGCTGGGCGAGCTCGTGGCGCGCACCGGCGCCGGGCCCTGCGTGGTGGCCATCGCGCCGGAACTCCTCGACGGCGCCCAGGGCTACCAGCGGACCCTGGCCGTGCTGCGTGCCGGTCGCTTCCGCCATCTGTCCGGGCACACGATGGTCGCCGAGCAGCCCGGCTTTCCGGCGTTCTCCGGTCCGGCCGGGCTGGAGCTGATCCGTCGGCACCGCTCCTCCAGCGGCTGATGTCCGGCAGCACCCGGTCATCGGCATCGCACCCGATGTGTCCACCGAACTGCGGACCGGCTTCCTGAGTGCCGGAAGGTGCGCGGGATCGCCGGCCCGAGCGGCTGGTGATTCGCGGCGGCCCCGGGCACGCACGCTGACACCCGGTTCGTCGTCGCCGTTGATCCGGGGCTCCGGCGCGGTGGATCTTTAGGCCTGAAAGTCGCTATCCGAAACCGGTGATCGAACCGTAGGAATGGCTTCACGGCCTGACCGGCCGCCCGCGATCAGAAGGAGCCTTCGCCCATGATTCGCCTTCGTACCACCTGTATGGCCGTCGCCGGTGCCGCAGCGGTGTTCGCCCTGACCGCGGCCCCCGCCCAGGCCGCCCCCGGTGACGTCACGACCTCGTGCGGAAGCGTTCTCACCCCGACCGGCTACGTCGACGTGAGTTGGGGTTACAGCAGCAGTTGTGGCACGCAGAGCTTCAGCCCGAACATCAAGCAGATGAAGCAGCTCACCGGGCTGCCCGTCGGGACGGTGGTCCAGGCCTGCTCCTCCACCTATCCGCCTGCGGGCTGGGTCCAGACCGGCTCGTACTACAGCAGCAGCTGTGTCGCCTGGTCGAACCCGAGCCTCAACAACAACGCCTGGCAGCTGAAGCGCGTCTCCTGATCCGGCGACTCCGCTCGGATCGTCGGTCGGGTATCCGACTTCGGGCCTTCAGGTGACGGATCCTGATGGTCCCGCTGCCGGATGCTCAGCGGCGGTGGTACCCGTGCCGAGGAGCTCGACCGGCCGGTGGACCTGATGCGGTCCGAGGGCGCCCGGCCCGTCGGCCACGAGTTCCCCGCCCGTGGGCCGGGGGAGGAGCGCTGCGGCGGCGGGGTCAGCCGGTGCGGTAGCGGGTGGCGAGTTCGGGGCTCTGGGCCGCGAAGGCGGCCAGGTCGGCCCGGAAGACGGCGTCGAGGAGACCGGCGTCCTCGACGCCGGGGGCGCAGACCACTTCGCCGAGTTCCAGGCCGCGCAGGGCTGCGGTGACGACGTCGTCGGCGGACATGCGGGGGACGGCGCTCAGGTCGAGGCCTTGGCGCTGGTGGAACTCGGTGGCGACCACGCCGGGGCACACGACCTCGACCCGGACACCGGTGCCTTCGAGTTCGGCGGACAGGGTCTGGGACATGGCGACCAGGTGGGCCAGGGTGCCGGCGTAGAGGGCCCGGCGGGGCATCTGGGAGTGGGGGGCGGGGCCGCTGAAGGCGATCATGCCGGCCACGTTGATGACCGCGCCCCGGCCGCGCCGCTGCATGCCTGCGACGGCGGCGCGGGTGATCAGGGTGGGTGCCAGGACCTTGACGGCGACCAGTTCGCGGGCCTTGTCGGCGGGCAGGTCCGCCAGGGGCATGTAGTGGGCGACGCCCGCGTTGTTGACCAGCAGGGGCAGGGGCTCGGTGGCGCAGATCCGGGCGACGGTGTCGATGCCTTCGTCGGTGGACAGGTCGGCCACGACGGGGCGGACGTCGACCGCGGGACGGGCGGCGGCGAACTCCGCCAGCCGCTCCCGTCGCCGGCCGACGACCACCAGGCCGTAGCCGTCGGCGGCGAGACGCTCGGCGAAGGCCTTGCCGATTCCGGAGGTGGCGCCGGTGACCAGTGCGAGGTCGCTCATCGGGTCGTCCTTCTCGACTGCCGGCCGTGGTGGCCGGGCTGCGGCTTCGGTGGCGAGCGGTCAGCGGGGTGCGGCTGGGGTGGCCGGGGTGCGGGTGGTGAGGAGGAGGTCCTCGTAGGTGCGGTGGTGGCGGGTGGTGGTGCGGTGGTGGAGCAGGTCGGCGGCGCGGGCGGGCTCGTCGGCGTCGACGAGGGCGCGGGCGAGGGTGTCCTGGATGATCTCCCGTTCCACGCGTACTCCGCCGATCCGCTCCGCCCGGTCGCCCAGGGCGCTCAGCAGGTCCACCGCCGCGCGGGGGCGGCCCGATCCCCGGGCCGGGTGGTTCGTCCTGGCCCTGTCCGGTTTCGGACGGGCGGCCGCCCCGGGGCTGGGTGGTCCCGGGGCGGCCGTGGTGCGGGAGCGGGCGGGTCGGCCCTACTCGCCGGTGCTGATGCCGGTCTCGGTGGCGCTGCCCGCGACGCCGTCCGGGCCGACGACGACGGCGGCGGTGAGGAAGTCGCTGCCGCAGGGGCCGAACTGCGCGTCGGTGACCTGGAGGGCACTGCCGTTGGGGCCGACGGCGAACGCTCCGCTGTCGAAGTTGACGGTGGGGATGTTGTCGGGCGTGGCGGCGGAGGCGGCGGTCGCCGCGCCGATGACGAGCGGGAGGCTGAGGACGGAGACGGCCAGGACGCGGTGCGCGGTACGCATGGGAGGTGCCCTTTCAGGTACGGGTGGTGATGGCGGGTCGGGCGGCCGTGGTGTGGCAGCCCGTCACCATCCACACACGTTCGTGTGCGCATCGCTACCGGGGGAGGCTGTTCGTACCACCGGCCCGGCGTGCCGTGCGTCCGTGGGCGTACGGACGCCGCCCCCAGGCCGGGGTTCAGGCGAGGTTCTGTTCCAGGGCCGCGAGGTAGCGCTTCATCGCGTGGTCGCGCACGCCGGCGGTGGCCGGAGCGAACGCGTCGGCGGTCAGGCCCTTGGCACGGTCGGCGAGCCCGGCGACCAGGCCCATGGAGTTGTGGAGCCGGCCCGAGGAGTCGATGTACTTCAGCGCCTCGACGTGGGTGTAGGCCGGCTCCGGCGGCAGCTGCGGCACGATGTCGTTGTTGTTGACGAACCGGTACAGGCGCCCCTTGAAGCCCTCGTTGCAGGCGGCGGCGAGCAGCCGGTCGCAGGTGCGGGGCTGGCCGAACGTGACGATGCCGTCGACCTGCAGGTGCGGGTCCTCCAGGTACATCCGGGCGCCGGCCAGCATCGCCAGGGCCCCGCCGAGGCTGTGGCCGGTGAACCACACGGTCTGGCCGCTGGTGCGCAGCTGCGCGTAGGCGTCCTGGACGTCCGGGAAGACCGATCGCAGGGCCTCGGCGAAGCCGTAGTGGACGTAGCCGGTGCGGGCGGGGCCGGGCCAGGGCGGCGTGGAGGAGTCGGAGAGCCAGTCGCGGATCTCGGCCGGTTGGGTGCCGCGGAACGCCGTGACGATCATGTGGTCGCTGGCCATGGTGTAGGCCTGGGTGTCCTCCAGCGGGAACGGCGGAGTGAACCGGGTCTGGTGATGACGCACCCGGTCGAAGCCCCAGGCGCGGGCCTGCTGCTCGATGGCGGCCTCGTCCTGGTAGGCGAGTTCGGACGCCTTCGCCAGCCAGTAGGCCTGCGGGACGCTGTAGCTCTTCGCCTGGTGGTCGAAGGTGGTGGGCACGGGCACGGCGATCTCTCCTCCGGGACGGCCGGCGGACGGGGACGCACTGCCGGCGCGGACCATCAGACCCGGCGTACCGGGGCGCTGACCGCCGCTCCGGGCGGGCCGCGCCCGGATGTCACCCCGACGGACGAGCAGGCGCACGGGGGCGTGCCGGAGGCCTCGGCCACCGACTCGGTGAGCCGCCTTCCGCCGCAGCAGCAGCCTGCCGTCCGGCCGTCAGCCGACGATCTCGGCCTCCCCGGTCGCCGACGCCGTCGAGGCCTTCGCCTCCGCTCTAAACCAGCTCCCGCAGGCGGAAGGCGGGCCCGGCACCCGTGGATTGCCATCCTTGACGGAGCGCGGCGCGAACTCCCGCCTCGACGATGGACGGCACGACGGGGAACGCCGACGTGGCTGCCAGGAGCACCGGGCCCGTCCGGCCGACCCGTTGGACCGCGAAACCGGACCGGCCCCATGCGCACGCGACGCAGCAGCGGACACCACCGTGGACCCGCCACCGGTACACCACATCGTCGACGGTGATCAGCCGCGACCCCTTCTTCCCCAGCGTCAACTATCCCTCCTCGTCCAGAACACCAGTATTGACCAGGTCCACCGTCGGCCCGGAGGCGTCCGCCCCGCACGGGTGCCGACTTCTCCAGTCAGGGGTTCCTCAGGGGCGATATCAGGGGCAGCCCGGAGGTGCCGATGCCGCACGGGGTCGTAGCGTCGGCGCGGCACGGGCGACCGATGCCCCCGACCGATCCCCCACGGAGAAGGCGACAGAGTGTTCCGGAACAAGGCTCCAGCAGTGTCCCCGTGTGCTCCCGGCGAGGGGCGGGCTCCGGGCCCGTCACACGTCGGTGCGGCGGGCGTGGGCGACATCGTCAGCCTCACCGGTGTGCACAAGGCGTACGGCCGTCACGGCAATCGGGTCACCGCGCTGGACGGGCTCAGTCTGTCCTTCCTCGCCGGCACCTTCACCGCCGTCATGGGCCCCTCGGGCTCGGGCAAGTCGACGCTGTTGCAGTGCGCGGCGGGCCTCGACCGGGTCGACGCGGGCCAGGTCCTGCTCGACGGCGCGCCGCTGCACGAGTGCTCCGAGCGCGCCCTGACCGTGCTGCGCCGCGAGCAACTGGGTTTCATCTTCCAGTCCTTCAACCTGATCCCCGCACTGACCGCCCGGCGGAACATCGAGCTGCCGCTGCGGCTGGCGGGGCGTGGGATCGACGCGGCGGCGATCGACCGGGGGCTGGCCGACGTCGGCCTCGCCGAGCGCGGGGGCCACCGGCCCGCCGAGCTCTCCGGCGGTCAGCAGCAGCGGGTCGCCATCGCCCGTGCGCTGGTGACCAGGCCCAAGGTGATCTTCGCGGACGAGCCGACCGGCGCGCTGGACTCGCACACCGCGCGAGGGGTCCTGGCGTTGCTGCGCGGTGTCGTCGAGCAGCACGGGCAGACGGTGATCATGGTGACGCACGACCCGGTGGCCGCCTCGTACTCGCAGCGGGTGGTGTTCCTCGCCGACGGCAAGGTGATCGGTGAGCTGGCCGAGCCGACGGCCGAGGCCGTGGCCCTGCGGATGGCCGCGCTGGAGCCCGCCGGGAGCGGGGCGAAGCCGTGCTGAAGATCGCCGCCGCCACCCTGCGCCACCGCCTGATGGGCTTCGCGGGCGCCTTCCTCGCCCTCACGCTCGGCACCACGATGATCGGCATGATGACGCTGACCCTCGCCGCCACGTTCGGCACGCCGTACCCGGGTCCGCAGCGGTTCAAGGAGGCCTCGACCGTCCTGGCACCGCAGGGCTTCGACGGGCACCCGATGAAGGCCCCGGCCGTCCTGCCGCCCGATGTCGTCGCGAAGGCGACCGCGACCGGGCACGCCACGCCCGACCGCAGCTTCCCCGTGCAACTCGCCGCCGGCTCCGGGGAGATGACAGGCCACCCCTGGTCCTCGGCCCGCTACGCGGGTTACCGCCTGACGGCCGGGCGTGCGCCGCAGGCCGCGGACGAGATCGCCGTCGGCGGCGGCTCCCAGGAGCTGATCGGACGCCAGACCGATGTCGTGACCAGCGGCGGCGCCGGTCACTACCGGGTGGTCGGCGTCACCGACGCGCTCTGGTTCGAGAACGCGGTCTTCTTCAGCGCCGCCGAGGCGCAGCGCCTGTCACCCGGCGTGAACGCGCTCGTCACCGACCAGGACGCGACGCAGCTGTCCTCGCTCGCGGGCGGCCGGGCCGTGGTCCTCACCGGCGACGGCCTGACCCGGTTGGACCCGGACTCCACCGGTGGCGCCCAGGCGCTGGCCAACGCCCAGGCCATGGCGGGCAGTACGACCGGACTCGCGGTGTGCGTCGCGGTGTTCGTCGTCATCGCGACCTTCGCCTTCGCCGCCGAGCAGCGCCGCCGCGAACTGGCGCTGCTGCGCCTGGTGGGCGCAGCCCCCGGGCAGGTGCGGCGCATGGTGCTCTGGGAGGCGCTGCTGATCGGCCTGGCCGCCGCAGCCGTCGGCTGCGCGCTCGCACCGCTGTGCACCGTGCCGCTGCGTTCCTGGATGCTCGACCACAACGTGGCCCCGTCGTGGTTCACCGTCCCGTTCGCCGTCCTGCCGCTGCTGATCTCCGCCGTCATCGGCGTGGCCGCCGCGCTGGCCGGCTCGGCCGCGACCCTGGTGCGCGTCTCGCTGATCCGCCCGATCGAGGTGCTGCGCGAGAGCGTGGTGGAGCGCCGCGCGATGACGCCGGTCCGCTGGCTGCTGGGGGTCGGGATGCTGGTCGCCGCAGTCGTCGCGGGGATCGTCATCTCCCGGACCGAGCCGTACGTCGCGGCCAGCGCCCGCAAGTACGAGGTGGTCCCGGTTCTCTACGTCGGCGCGGTGAGCCTACTGGCCCCGGTCCTGCTGCGCCCGGTCACCCGGCTGCTGATCGGCCCGCTGCGCGCCAGCGCCAAGGCCGGCCCGCTGCTGGTGCGGGAGAACATCCTCACCTCCCGGCGCCGCACGGCCGCCACCGTGGCGCCGATCGTGGTGGCCGTCGGGCTGGTCGGCACCATGCTGACGATGCAGAAGTCCGGTGACGCCGCGCTGCTCGCCCGGCAGCAGCAGGAGATCCACGCGGCGGACGTGATCGTGTCCGGCGGCTCGGGGATCGACGGTCCGACGCTCGCCCGCCTGGCGGCCGTGCCGGGGATCCGGGTCACCCCGGTCACCTCGATGAACGTCCGGATCGGTACCGCCGCCGGTGAGCAGGTCGACTCGCTGAGCACGAAGGCGGTGCCGGCGGCGGCGCTGGGCGCCACCATCACGCCGCCGGTGCTCTCCGGTTCCCTTGCCGCGCTGCCCGAGAACTTCCTGGTCATCGACGAGCACGCGGCCGAGTCCGACGGTCTGGCGGCCGGGGACCAGGTGGTCACGCTGCTGCCGACCGGCGCGAGGGTTTCGACCGTCATCGCGGCGGTCGTCGCGCGCGGCCTGAGCGGGGACGACACGTACCTGTCCTCGGCGCTGACCGGCGCGCTGGCGCCGAACCGGGTCTACCTCGACTCCTCGGCGGGCGCCGGCGGGCCGCTCGACGCGCAGCAGTCGGCCGCGGTGAACCAGGCACTGGCAGGCTCCGGCGCGCACGTGGTGACCTACGACGCCTACCTCGACGCCGAGCGCGCGCATGCCGCGCAGCAGACGGACAACGCCGCGGCGGTCATCCTGGGGATCGCGCTGGCCTACGCGCTGATCGCGGTCGCCAACACCCTGATCATGGCGACGGCCGGGAGGCGGCGGGAGTTCGCCCTGCTCGCTCTCGCCGGCGCGGTGCGCAGCCAGATCGTGAAGGTGGCCGCGGCCGAGTCGGCCGTGGCGGTGGTCGTCGGCACCGTGCTCGCCGTCGTGGCGACCGCGCTCGCCGCAGTGACCCAGCACGTCTCGCTGGGCAAGCTCGTGGCCGACGCGCCGATGGCGCTCCCGTGGACGCAGGTCTGGGAGACCGTCGCGCTGTGCGGCCTCGTCACCCTGGTCACCGCGTCGGGCGCGGCCGCGCGTGCGACCCGTCGGCGGGCGGTCGAGGGCGCAGGCCTCCGCGAATGAGGAGCCGCCTGGCAGATGGCCCGGGACTTCGAGTCTGGAACGAGATGTCCGAGTAACCCGCACGCCCGCACCCCCGCACCGTCCGACGGCCCGGCACCTGTGAGGTGCCGGGCCGCGTGGCGTTGACCGACCGTCAATTTTTCGTTCACGGGCCCGCTCGACGCTTCGCGCACCCTCTTCCGTCCGATCCGGCGATGGGAGGCGAGCCCGCGTGTACCCCTGCCGGCCAGAACCGCCCGCCATGCCCGGCCGGAGGCCAAGTCCTCTTCGTCAACGCTTTGCTGATTGAACGTCAATCAAGTCCTGATGCCCTGGCCGCGTCCGCAGTCGCAGTAGCACGGGAGATCACCGTCGAGAACTGCGACGGCAGCATGGTCCAGCGGTTCGACCTGGTCGGGTCGGGCACCGGCACGGGCCCGGTCACCTCCGTCGAGCAGCGCTTCCTCGACCGGCTCAACACCGTGCGCGCCCAGAACGGCAAGTCGGCGGTGCGGCTCAACCAGACGCTCGCCCAGGCCGCCAAGTGCAACGCCGACCAGATGGACCAGCGCCGCGTCTCCGGCCACTTCTGCGACTCGGGCAGCATCGCGCGCAGCCTCGGCTACGTCGGGCGGGGATTCGGCGAGATCGCCTTCTACGGCCCCACCGACATCGACGCCGCCGTCGACGGCTGGATCAAGTCGCCCCTCCACCTGGGGATCATGCTCGGCGACTACAACGAGGTCGGCCTGGCCCGCACGGGCGCGGCCTCCTGGAACGCCGACTTCAGCACCCGCTGACAGCGCCGGGACCGCTCCACCGGGACCGTTCCACCGGGACTCCCACCGCGACTCCCACCGCGGCGGAGCGGCCCCCGGGAGCGGTCCCGCCGGGGGGGGGCTCGCACTTCACCCGACACCCGACACGGAGCGCTGGGCCTTGCGAAGCCGCGGCGCGAAGCGGGTGGGGGGCGCCCGGATCTGCCGGGCGGCGCGAATCCCGGGGTCATACCGCCGTGCGGCCGCCGTCCACGGCCAGGTGGGCGCCGTGGACGAAGCCGGCGGCGTCGCTGGCCAGGTAGGCGATGGCCTCGGCGATCTCCTCCGGTCCGGCCGCGCGACCCGCAGGGGCCTGTGCGGCCAAGGCGTCCAGCGCCTCGCTCATGCCCTCGGTCCCCTCGGTGCGGGTCGGGCCCGGCGCGACGGTGTTGACGCGGACCCCGCGCGGGCCGTACTCCGCAGCCCACGCTCGGGTGAGCTGGTTGAGCGCCGCCTTGCTCGATCCGTACAGGGCCAGCCCCGAGATGCCGTAGTCGGCCGCGATGGTGCTGACGTTGACGATCGCGCCGCCGCCGCGCTCGGCCATGGCCGGCGCCAGCGCCCCGACCAGGTAGAAGGGGGCCTTCACGTTCAGGTCGTAGACGGCGTCCACCTCGGACGGTGTCGCCTCCTCGGTCGGACCGGCGGGGTAGACGCCCGCGTTGTTGACGAGGATGTCCACCCGGCCGCCGCCCAACTCGGACGCCTCCCGGGCCAGCCGCCGCACCGCGTCCGCGGCGCGCAGGTCGGCGGCGACGAAGTCCGCCTTGCCGCCGCGCTCCCGGATGGTGGTGACCACCGCCCCGCCTCGGGCCGCGTCACGCCCGGCGACCAGGACATGAGCGCCCCGGTCGGCGAGCAGCACGGCGGTGGCGGCGCCGATACCGCTGGTCGCACCGGTCACCAGGGCCACACGGCCGGTCAGATCAACAGAAGCCATGAGGTTTTCCTCTCCATCGAATCCATCGAATCCATCGAATGAACCAGGGGGTGCGGCGGGCCGCTGCGCCGCGTTCACCGCCTCGTCACTCCGCGCGTGGGATGACGTGCGGGCCCGACGCCAGCTCCTTTGCGGAGCATCGGATCTGCGGAGCCTCGGAAGCTCGCGAAGACGCCGACTGATCGGCTTGCAGCCGCTGCCATCACCTACACGGGGCGGGGATGGACGCCGATGCCGCCGGAGACGGTCGGATTGCCGCCCGTTCGGCGGCCGACGCCGTCGGATGCGAGGAAGGCGACGGCTTCGGCAATGTCGCCAGGGGCTCCGACGCGGCCGAGGGGGTGACCACGACGCGATAGCCGCGCGGGTGGAGCAGTTCTGCGGCGGCCTCGCCGATCCCGCTGGTTCCGCCAGTGATCAGTGTTGTCCTTGCCGCCACGGTCGTTCTCCCTGCTGATTCTACGAGGGCGTCTCCAGCCCTGTCGCCACAGGCAGAGAGGAGCTGAGAGGCGAACGCCGTGCAGGCACCCGGTCCCGCTCGCACGGCAGCGTATGCCTAGCTGGCAGCGAATGCCAGGCGTCCTGTGGATGCCACGTTGGCAGACCTGGCCAGACTGATGGTGTGAGGGGCGACCACGCCCAGCGTCACCGCGTGCGCAGGCACCAGGGTCCGCCCCTCGTCAGGCGCGGCAGTGGAAGATGCCCCAGCGCAGTTCCTCGCGGCGGGCGGCAGCCACCCACAGGGGCAGGTTGGCCAGCAGGCCGTCGACGTAGGCGGGGCTGATGACGCGGCGCAGTTCCTGTTCGCGCCGGCGCGTCTCCTCGGTGATGCGCTCGTAGTGGTGGAGCAGTTGGTCGCTGCGGTCGTCGAAATCGACGGGGGACAGTCCCAGGCCGGCGAGTGTGCGGCGGTAGAAGTGCGGTGTGGCCAGGGCGTCCACGCCCAGTCGGGAGACGGCGGCGTGCAGGGCTGCGGCGGGGGTGTCCTCGGCCGCCATCACGTCGGTGAAGACCAGGGCCCCTTCGGGCTTGAGGACGCGGACGGCTTCGCTGAGCAGGCGGGGGCGGTCGCCGCTGTGGCAGAAGGCTTCCTGGGACCAGACCACGTCGAACCGGTGGTCGGGGTAGGGAATGTCGTGGAAGGAGCCGGTGACGACCTCGATGAGGTGGTCGAGGCCGCGCTCGGCGTTCGTGGCGCGGTGGCGCTGGTTCTGGGTGTCGCTGAGGTTGAGGGCGGTGACCCGGCATCCGAAGCGTTCGGCCAGGTAGCGGGTCGGGCCGCCGTAGCCGGAACCGAGGTCCAGCACCGAACTGCCCGGACGGACAAGGTCGCTCACGTTGTCCGCGGCCCGCTCGATGGTGCGACGGGAGGCATCCGCGACGGATTCGTCCGCCCGGGCGTAGATCCCGGTGTGGATGCTCTCACCGCCCCACACCGCGTCGTAGAACGCGTCGACGTCCGCGGTGCCGTAGTAGCTGCGAGTCGCTTCCTCGGAGCTCGATGCACTGCCGTAAGGCATGGGTTTCTCCTCGCCCTGTCGTCCCGGTCATGGTTCACGTACCAGGACACCCGACCCCTCGCCACCCTGCCAGACGGGAAACCGGCCAACCGGGGCGTTCCTGGACGCCCGTCTGGCCGCCGACCCCGCCACCCGCGGGACACCCTTCGCGTACAAGCCGCTGCTCACCGCGGCCGTCGAACTGGACGTGCCGGCCGACCTCCTCCGGCGCACCGGCAAGGGCGACTTCACCCCGGACGCGTACCAGGGGCTCGCCCGCCACCGCGCCGAACCCGCCGCGCTCATCGAGGACAGCGCCCTGGCCCGCGCCGGGCTGGTCGATCCCGACACCCTCCGGCAGGCCTGCCTCGGGCTGTATCCGACCGGCACCTCCTACGCGGCCCTGGACGCGACGCTCGCCTGCGAGCACTGGCTGCGCGCCCACGGGACGAGCCCACACCCCACCTCCCCGACCACCACCCAAGGAGCTTGAATGGCGGCCCGGTTGCGCCCCGATGTGACGCTCACCCCGACCGACGACGGCGCCGTTGTGCTGGACGAGCGCTCCGGCCGCTACTTCCAGCTGAACCGTACCGGGCTGCTCATCCTGCAGTCCCTGCTGGCCGGCCGGACCGCCGACGAGATCGCCGCCGACCTCAGCGGCCGGTTCCCCGTCACGGCGGCCCGGGCACGGTCCGACGTCGACCGGCTGCACGAGAGCCTCCGCACCGCCGGGCTGGTCACCGGATGAGCCTGCATGCCCACGCCCACCACGTGGGCCGGCCGCCCTGGCACCTGCGGCCGGCCGCGCTCGCGGCGATCGGCGCGGCACGGCTGGTCGAAAGGCTCCCCCCGGCCCGGATCCGCCGGGTGATGCTCGGGCTGCGGCGCGGCGCTCGGCCCGCGGACCGGGCCGAGGCAACGGTCGACGACGTGATCGCTGCCCTGCTCGATCGGCCATGTAGGGTCGGCGAGTCGGTGAGCACGTCCTCCTGTGGAGACGGCGGAATCCGGCGCGGGTGAACGGTCAGCGGCCGGACAGCACCGTGACCTCCGCGCCGAAGCCCACCACCAGCCGGCCCCCTGGTGCGACCCCGACCCCGACCCCGACCCCGGCCCCGACCCCGACCCCGACCGCGTTCACCGGCAACGGGAACACCAGGGGCGGCCCGACCTGCTGCCTGGTGGCCAGGTCCCACACCCGCACCGTCTGGTCCTCGCTGCCACTGACGGCGAGCGTGCGCCCGTCCACCACCGTCGTCGCCACCGCACAGACCCGGCCGGTGTGGCCGATCAGGGCCCGGCCGGCCTCCCCACCGGCAGCCAGGTCCCAGACCCGCACCATCTCATCGTCGCCGCCGGTGACCGCGATGGCCCGCCCGTCCGCCACCGTCGTCGCCACCGCCCACACCGCGTCGGCGTGCCCGGTGAGAGGCTTGCCGACCTGCTGCCCGCTCGCCAGGTCCCACAGTCGCACTGTGGTGTCCCGGCTACCGGTGACGGCGACGGCACACCCCTCCAACACAGTCGTCGCCACCGCGCGGACCGCACCCCCGTGGCCGACGAGAGGCCCGCCGACCTGCTGTCCGGTCGCCAGATCCCAGAGCCGCACCGTCCCGTCGCAGCCGCCGGTGACCGCGTGGGGGCGGCCGTTCAGCACCGTCGCCGCCACCGCGCCCACCCAGCCGGTGTGGCCGGTGAGGGGAGCGCCGACCTGCTGTCCGGTCGCCAGGTCCCATACCCGCAGTACCTCGTCCTCGGTGCCTGCGGTGACCGCGTGGGTGCGGCCGTCCACCGTCGCCGTCGCCAGGGCGCCCACCCCGCTGTGGTGCCCGGTGAGTATCCGGCCGATCTGCTCACCGGTGGCCAGGTCCCGCACCCGCACCATCGCGTCGTCGCCGCCGGTGACCGCGATGGCCCGCCCGTCCACCACCGCCGTCGCCACCGAGCAGCACCCGTCGTCACGGCTGGCGAACGGTTCGCCGACCTGCTGCCCGGTCACCGGATCCCACAGCGGCAAGGTTCCGTCGGTACCGCAGCCGGCCGCGCCGGTCCGCCCGTTTACCACCCCTGTGCCCTCCGCCAGCACCCGACCGTCATGGCTGGTCACGGCGTGCCGGAACCGCTGGTCCACCCCGGATCCGGTGGCCCAGTCCACGCTCCAGCGCGCGGCGGGCTCACCGGCCACCGGCAGCGCCGTGATCCGCGCGGACAGCTCGCGTTCCCCGAAGCGCGCGGCGTCCAGGGCCAGCAGCTGTCTGCGCACACCCGGACCGGCATCGCGGTGAAGATGCGCCGACGCCCGGTACACCGCCGCGGCCAACCGCGCGGACGGGCTCGACGCATGATCGAGCGACCTCGTGACCTGTTCCGGAGGCGTGGTCACCAGGAACGCGGCATCAGTCAACCGGTCGTCCACTGTGGACGGTTCGGCGTGCGGGGCATCGCATGGCACATCGGACATGACCGGCACTCTATGCGCCTGCCGGTGCGGCTGATCGGGCCGTGCCAGCGGGAACCCGCTCAACCCCGGGCAGATCGGCGAAGGAGCCCGACTGCCCGGTGGTGTCCCGGGCTTCGCCCACCCAACCCGGACCCGGCTCGTCGAATGCTCACGGCCACCCGGATCTGCTCGGACAGTGCCCATGATCTGCCGGCAGTGCTCACGGAATCGCGGATCCTGCGCCGTAACGGGGGCGGAACGATCGTGGCGGGCTGGATACAGTACTTCGGCCGGTGCTGGCCGATCGCGTCGGGTTGCCGGAGGCTTGTACGGTCTTCGGGTGTCACACCGGCGAGGTCATCGCTGCTGCACACTTCCTGGGGGGAATGCATGAAGCTTCGACGGCCCGAGCGGTCGGATCGTTCGAGCACGCCGACCGTGGTGACATGTCTGCTGGTGCTGGATGTCATCCTGTTCGCCGCTACCCTCCAGGCCACGCTTGGGCATGGACTCTGCGCGGCCCTCGGCGGGAGTCCGTGCGACAACCGTATTGCTGTCCATCGGTTGGTCATCGCCTTCGCGGCGACACTGGTCACCGGCGGCCTGTGCCTTTGGCGGCGGCGCCCGGCATCCGCGACCCTCCAACTCGTCCTGGCGCTCCTGTTCGGCCTGTCGGCCGTCAGCACCCGTTAGCGACCCGGGCAGACGGTCAGGAGTCGTCGCGGCTTGAGGTGACCGGCGGTGGGGGCCTACGGCCGACATCCCAGGCCCGCGGGCCCTGTGAGAGTTCCGGTGGATGGGTTGCGTCCTGGCTGTCGCCCCCCAGCACTCGCGTGCGGATCAACAGGGATGAACGGCTGCCCGACGCAGGCGTCGGCCCCCTCTACCAGGAGGGGGCCTCTCCTGCGACTTACACTCTCGTCCTTGACGCCTGCAATGCTGCGATGGTGCCGTCCGTGCTCACTGGGCCGGACGGAGCGCCGCGTACGACGCGGCGAGATTCTGTTCTGAGAGCGACCCGCTGGGGGTCGCCGTCCGTGCGCAGTCGGACCGGACGGTTCGCTTCACCCGGGTGCGTTCGGGACGAAGCCGCTCTTCCGGACGGGCGGTGATGTTCCCGAGCTCCCTGGTCTCCGAGGGGCTCTCGCCCTACGCGGTTCCAGGGGACACCTCCAGCCTGCGCCTTGCTGGCCGTGGGGGCAACCCCAGCAGGGCCGTCACCGGCGGCAATGAACCGGCGGCAATGAACAGGCGGCAATGAACAGGGGCGCGCTGTCGCCAGGGTGGGCCTGGGCGGATCTTCGGCTCTCCAGCGCGGTGCGGCGTGATCGCGGCCGGCTCGGAGCAGCGCCTCCGCACCCGCGGGGCCGACGACATGGCCGGACAGAGCCGCGCCAGGTGGTCCGCCGTGGCCAGGAACTCTGCCGCGCGGACACCCCAACACCCCCGTGCCGTGGGCGAGTTGAAAGTCCTTGACGGTTGATCACACAAAACCTAGCTTCGATTCACGTTGAGCATCACTCATTCGCTCCATAGCCCAGACAGGTCTCAGCATGCCTCCTGACGAACAGGCTTCCGTCGCCGTATCGGGAATTTCCGAGAATCGGCCGAAAACGTCCTACAAGGCGAGTATTGACTTCGTCTCCCCTCCGGCCCGGCGGGCCGGGCTGGCGGACCGGGGGCAGTGCTTCCTCGGCGTCAGCCTGGAGAACGGCAACTTCGCCCCGGGTAAACTCGCCGCCATGCTCCGCTGGATAGCCCGGCGGTTCCCGCGGTGCACGGTGCTGGTCGGGGACAGCATCCACCGGATCACCCTCGCGTCCACCCGGGGCCTGCCCGAGGACGAGGCGCTCTCCCAGGCGCTGGCCCTGGGCGACCGCTTCATCGCGGACACCCGGGCCCTGTTCGCGGCCGAACGCGAGCAGACCGAATTCACGTTCCTGCGCTGCTCCGAAGTGCAGCAGTGGGATTCCTACGCACAGCACCATCGAAGTCTCACCGACTACCACCGGGCCGACCGGAGCTTCCGGGAATCCGTCGATGCGTTCGGCCGGAGCTATCACGGGAGGTATTCCGGCCAGATTGCCGAGGCCGACCTGGAGAGGCGGGTCGAAATGTCCGCACAGTACTTTCTGGAAGAGTCCGCGATATTCGCCTGCCTTGCGCAGGAAGGCCTGTCTGTCATGGTCTACCCCGGTTCGTTCAGCACCCTTTCCGAGATCGCCGACGGAAGGCACCCGGGCGTTCCGGAGGAACTGCGTCGGCTGACCGCCGTCTCGCTCGACCTGAGGAGGCGCTGACGGTATCCCCCATGGGTGGCAGGACTAGGCTGACCCGGTGATCGAGGACGGCGCCACGGACAAGGGCAGCGTGACCACGGTGCGGCGGATCGGCGAGACGATCCGCCGCGCGATGGCAGGGCCAGCAGGACGAGTGGAGGCCCGGCTTGGTCATTCGGCATGGTGATCTCGGCCCGTGGAACTCCGTCTGGAACGGCGACCGGCTGGCCGGCTTCATCGACTGGGACTTCGCGGCGCCCGGCCATGCCCTCGACGACCTCGCGCAACTCGCCTGGTACGCCGTTCCGTTGCGTCCTGTCGAGCAGCAGCAGAGGGCGTCGATCGCCGGTGAGCACACGCTGCGGAGCCGCCTCGACGCCCTTTGCGCCGCCTACGGGGCGCGGTCGGCGGCGGTTCTCGATGCGCTGGATGCCGTCCAGTCCCGCGAGGCCGAGCGGATCGAACGACTCGGTCGGCGCGGCCGCGAGCCGTGGGCGATGTTCCTCGCCCGCGGCGATGCGGCGGAGATGATGGCCGAGCGGTCCTGGCTCCGGTCGGAACGCACCGTTCTCCTCGGCGGTTCGGGCGACTGAGCCCCCCGTCCCGGCTGACCCCGGCGGGGACGAGCTCGCACTGGCCGCGGCTCGGGTGCGTCTCGGCCGTAGTCGGCGCCCAGGGTGCCGTCGTGGGCGGTGCCCTTGTGGGCGGTGCCCGGGCCGCCGGGGACGAGTGCGCGCCGCTGGAGGCACGGCGGCGCGCCGGAGTTCACTCGGACGAGTGATTGTTACGCTGTGTGCATTAGCGGATACTCGACGTATTCGGGGAGTCCGTGGGGGCTCTCCCGGCGCGAGGGGAGCCGTCATGGGCGCAACCGAATCTTCCGCCACCGAGGTGCCGCGGATCGCGAGCAGTTCGCAGGCCGCCGAGCGGGACCACAGCCTCGCGGCGATCGGCGGCAACGTCGGCGCCGTGTGGCGGGGGTGGTGGACGTGGACCCCGGGGAACGGGACGTTCAACCTCCAGATCGACTGGAACGTCATCGGGATCGACTCGACGGTCGTCATCACGGCCTCCGAGATCGACGGCAACGGGCACCGGTTCGTCGGCGCGGCGCCCTTCCAGGTGTCGAGCATCGCCCCCGGCAACGGGGTGGTGACGTTCAAGATCAACATCGGTTGGAGCAGCCCGCTGCCGATGCGCACCGACGTCGTGGTCCTCAACTGAGCACCACTCTCCGGCCGCCCCGGTCACGCAGGCCGGGGACCGCACCGATCCGGTGACCACCGGCACGACCCGCCCCGTGGCGGCTCAGGGTTCGCCCGAGCCACCACGGGGCTCCCGTTTTCCCTCGGGAGCTCGTCCCGCCGACAGGGCCCGGCCGAGCGCAACCGTCCACCCGGCCCCGCAGGCCGCCCGGGCCCGAGGCCGGCACCTGTTCCCGAATCCTGGCCTGTCGCGGCGGGCATCGAGCTGCCGCGCGGTAGACATGGAGCGCGAGCGGGACGACATCGGGGACCTGGACGGGGTCGTGCCGAAGCTCGTTCGCCCCGGGGCCGCCTGAGTCGGACCGTGATTCCCGGGCCTGTGAAGCGCCGGGAGGACGGTGGTCCGTGAACGTCGTGATGGGCGAGGTGACGCCGCTCGCCCTGGGCATCGCCCTGTCGCCGTTGCCGATCGTCCCGGCGCTCTTCCTGCTCTTCACTCCCCGGCCCAGGGCGACGGCCGGAGCCCTCCTGACCGGGTGGGTGGCCGGAATCCTCGTGGTGACGTCCGTGTCCACGGCACTCGCGGCCGTCATCGAGACCCACGAGGAAACGCCCACCTGGGCGTCCTGGACCAAAGCCGTCCTCGGTGTGGTCCTCCTCCTGCTCGCCGCGCGGCAGTGGCGCTCCGGCGCCGAGAAGGGGACCCCGGCCTGGATGCGGAGCCTCACGGATGCCACGCCGGCCAAGGCCCTGCGGCTGGGACTCCTGCTGTCGGCGGCCAACCCGAAGAACATCCTGCTGTCCGCGGCGGCAGGGCTGACCATCGGCTCCGCCGAACTGGGTCCGCCTCGTACCGCCACCGCCGTGGCGGTGTTCACCGCGATCGCCGTTTCCACCGTCGCGCTTCCCCTGCTGCTCCACCTCGCGGGGGGAGAGCGCGTCCTCACTCCGCTGGGCAGGGCCAGGACCTGGTTGGAGACCCACAACAGCACCGTCACCGCTCTGGTCCTGGCCGTGATCGGCGTGCTCCTCGTCATCGAGGGCGCCGCCGGACCGTGACCGGCGTGAGGGCGGCCGCCACGGCGGCCCCTCACGCCCAGGGCGGTCCGGGCCCGCCCCCGTGCCGGGCCCGGACCGCCTGCGGTCACTGCTGGGGCGAGACCCCGCCGGGCCAGCAGTACGGCAGCCCGGGCGCGGGCTGGTAGTTCCCGCCGCCGGAGACGTAGACGACGCCGGCACGCGGCCGGCCCGTCCGGGCCCCGGCCGGCGAGCCGCACGAACAGGCCATCGAACGCTCCCGCGGCGGACTGACCACGAAGGCCCACCTGGCGGTCGGCGCCCCTACCCCCCACGTGACGGAGCCCGTGTCCGGGTGGGCCGGTCAGTCGAGCTGGTTCTGGTGGACGACGCCGCCACCGCCTCCGCGCCGATTCCGTCGAAGACACGGACGTTGGTCACCAGCAATCCGGCACCGGAGTTGTCGACATCCATGCCGTCATCCTCGACCGGTCGAGGGGCCACTACCAGACGGCACCCCGAATGGAGCAGTGCCGGTGACCTTCCGAAGCGGGGTGCGCTCGGGCGGTCGCCGGGTGAGGCTACGGGCAGAGGGGGAAGAAGACGGACAGGGGTCGGTTGTCGGATGCTGCTGTCACGGAGGGCCGATGCACCGGGACGGACGGGTGGCGAACTTCCTGCTCGCGCTGCTGAGCCGGGACTGGACGGGAGTGCCGGCCGCGCTGGTGGTGGCAGTGGCGGGTGGTGTCCTCCTCCGGCTCGGCGCGGACTGGGCGGTGGCGCTCGGCGCTGTGGCCCTGGCTTTCGGTGTCGTGCTGGCGGCCGGGGCCGTTCGGCACCTGGTGCTGGTGGCCCGCGAGGCGGGGGCGCATCCGCCGCCCGGGCGGCTGGTCGACGTGCGCGGCCACCGGATGCACGTCCTCGCCGAGGGGGAGGCCGGTGACGGGCCGACGGTGGTCTGGATGCCGGGTGGACACACGCCGGGAGCGGAGTTCGGGCAGCTGCACGCCATGCTGGCGGCCTCGACCCGCTCGGTGCTGGTCGACCGGTTCGGCACGGGCTGGAGCGAGGTCGGACCGTTCCCCCGGACGACGGCCGCCGAGGCGGAGGAACTGCTGGCAGCACTGGAGCGGGCGGGGGAGCGGGGTCCGTACGTGTTCGTCGGCCACTCCTTCGGCGGGCTGCTGGTCGCGAACGCGGCCAGACGGCGGCCGGACCTGGTGGCCGGGCTCGTGCTGCTGGACCCGACACCCCTGGAGGTCATCGCCTTCGCGCCGCCCAACCGGCAGCTCGCGCGCATGCGTCGCGAGGCCGTCTCGGCCGCGGTGCGGCAGCTGTTCGGCGCCCATCGCGGCCCCGGTGGCCGCACCGGCCAAGGCTGCGCCGCCGCGTCGGTCTTCGCGGAGCTCTCACCGGCCGGCCTGGCCCGGGTGGGCTGGCAGACCGTGGTGTACGACGGGGACCTCGGCGACCTGCTGGTGGTCCTGGTGATACCCCGGGACCTCACGGGCGGTGAGGCGGTGCTGGCCGGGGCCCGGGACGCGGCCGAGGCCGAGCGGATGAGCCGCTTCTACCTCCGGAGCAGGGTCCGGTACCTGGCGGCGTCGACGGCCTCCCGGCTGGTGCACACACCGGACGGCACCGGCCACGACTTCCCGCGCGAGGCGCCCGGGTTCGTGGCGGGGGTGGTCGCGGACCTGGTGCGGGAGCTGCGGGCGCTCAACCCATGACCGTCCGCGCGGAGTCCGCCCGGGTGGGGCGCCGGCGGGAGAAGGCGCCCAGGTCCACGACGTTGCCGGTGTGCTCGCAGCGGTGACGGAGGGGTGAGCGGTCGTGGTCGTGGCCGGCCTCGATCCGGTCGATCAGGGTGGCGAGGAAGCGGCCCACCAGCGGGGCGTTCTTGAACTGGTTGCCGCTCGTCCCCATGGCGACGTAGTAGCCGTCCAGCGCGGAGCGGTCGTAGATCGGGGTCCAGTCGTCGGCGACGTCGTACACGCCCGCGATCCCGACGGGCCGGTTGGGGACGCCGAGGTCCGGGAAACGGCGGGCCGCCCTGGTCACCTGGGCCCGGAAGCGGCGGGCGGTCGGGCGGGAGTCGGCTTCGTCCGGGTCGTCGATCCACTCGTGCGGGTCGCAGTCCGGCTCGGTGCCGCCGACCAGGAGGTGGCCGCCGGGAGCCGCCCGCAGGTAGGTGCCGAGGTCGAGGTCGGCGACGAGGGGGAAGGGGCCGGTGGGGCGGCTGCTCGGCGCGGGGACCTGGTGGACCTCCTCGCGCAGCGGGCGGACGCCGATCGTGAAGTCGTCGCCGACGCCGGCCAGCCGGTTGAGGCCTCCGGACCACGGGCCGGCGGCGTTGACCACGACCGGCGCGGCGATCCGCGTTCCGTCGGCCAGCCGGATGCCCGCCACCCGGTCCGCGTGCCGGTCGACGGCCACGACGGTGTGGTGGAACAGGAAGCGCGCGCCCAGTTCGGCCGCCGCGTCGGCGAGGTTCTGGGCGGCGAGCTGCGGGTCGTCGACGTACCCGGCGTCCGGGGTGTACAGGGCTCCGAGCTCGCCGGACGGGTCGTCGAAGAAGGCGTCGGCGTCCACCGGCTTCGGCGGCCAGTACCGCCCTGGGTCGATCCCGGGAAGGCGCGCGCGCAGCGTCGGGGCGTCCCACCGCTCGTACGGGACGCCGGCACGGTCGAACAGGGCGGCTGCCTCGGACGGTGCGACGGCGGGGGAGTCGAGCAGTACGGCGCCGGTGCGGTGGAAGGCCGCGAGCGGGCGGTGGCCGGTGAGCCGCAGGTGGTCGGGCCAGGACGTCCAGAGGTGCCGGGCCTCCCAGGCCGTGGCCACGCCGGCGAAGGTGGAGTAGTTGAACCGGATGATCGCGCTGGAGGCGCTGGTGGAGCCGTGGCCGGCAGCGCCCGCCTTGTCCACGACGGCCACCTGCCGCCCGGTGCGGGCGAGTTCGAGCGCGACGGCGGCACCGATCACTCCGGCTCCGACCACCACGACGTCCGGTTGGCGACTGGTCATCAGGACCTTCGAGAGGGTAGGCGGGGGACGGAGTCGAGCAGCGTCCGAGTGTACGGGTGCTGCGGGGCCCGCAACAGGACCCCGGTGGGGGCGGTCTCGACGATCCGGCCGTGCCGCATGACCGCCACCGTGTCGGAGACGTGGCAGACCGCGGGCAGGTTGTGGCCGATGAACAGCATCGACAGGCCGAGCCGCCGCTGGAGGTCGCGGATCGTGTTGAGGACGGAGGCCTGCACCGAGACGTCGAGTGCCGAGGTGATCTCGTCGGCGATCAGCAGGTCGGGCTCGACCGCCAGGGCACGTGCGATGGCGGTTCGCTGGCGTTGGCCGCCGGACAGCTGCCGGGGCAGACGGTCCGCGAACCGGGGATCCAGGCCGACGAGTTCGAGCAGGGCGGGGACGCGCTCGGCCCGGGCCCGTCGGTCGAGCCGGTGGAACGCGGTGGCCGCTTCGAGGAGTGTCCCGCGGACGGTCATCCGGGGATCCAGCGCGGTGTCCGGGTCCTGGAGCACGATCTGGACCAGGCGGCCGAGCCGACGCCGGTCGCCGATCGTACGGACCCGGACCTCCCGGCCGTCGAGCAGCACCCGGCCCCCGTGCACGGGCGTGAGGCCGACGATCGCGCGGGCCAGGCTCGACTTCCCGGAGCCGGACTCGCCCACGAGCCCGAGTGTCGTACCGGCCGGGATCTCCAGCGAGACCCCGTCGACGGCGGCGACCGGGCCGCGCGGGCCGTGGTGGCGGACGGTGAGGTCGGAGAGCTGAAGGACGGTCATGACGTGACCACCTCCGCCGTCACCGGCACCGGGTACCAGCAGGCCACCTGGTGGACCGCGTCGAGGTCCTCCAGCGGTGGGGCCTGCTCGGCGCAGTTGCCCCGGCGACGCGGGCAGCGGGGCTCGAACGGGCAGCCCGGGGCGGGCGCCAGCGGGTCGGGCGGTGTGCCCTCCACCGTGGGCAGCGGCCGGTCGCGGTCCGCCGCGAGGTCCGGCACCGACGCGACCAGGGCCCGGGTGTAGGGGTGCCGGGCGCCGCACGCGAGCCGGTCGGCGGGCAGGGACTCGACGATGGTCCCCGC
This sequence comes from Kitasatospora sp. NPDC086801, assembly GCF_044745805.1. Classification (NCBI taxonomy): domain Bacteria; kingdom Bacillati; phylum Actinomycetota; class Actinomycetes; order Kitasatosporales; family Streptomycetaceae; genus Kitasatospora; species Kitasatospora sp. NPDC086801. The sequence continues at coordinate 70,580 of NZ_JBIVAX010000007.1, read as the reverse complement.
GTACATCACCAGGACGCGGTCGCAGAACTCGCCCACCAGCGCGACGTCGTGGCTGATGAACAGGACGGCGGCGGAGGTGTCCCGTCGGATGTCGGAGAGCAGCCGGGTGATCTGCCGCTGCACCGTGACGTCCAGCGCGGTGGTCGGCTCGTCGGCGATGATCAGCCCCGGCCGCACCATCAGCCCGGCGGCGATCAGCACCCGCTGGCGCTGGCCGCCGGAGAGCTGGTGGGGGCGTGCCCGCAGCACGGCCCGGGGCAGGGCCACCCGTTCCAGGGCGGCGGAGGCCTCCGCCGACGCCTGGGCACGGCTGGCGCCGCGGTGCGCCCGCAGGGTCTCGGTGAGCTGGGTGGCGATGCGCAGCGAGGGGTTGAGCGCCGAGGCCGGGTTCTGGAAGATCACCGCCAGGCCGGTCGCGAGGTGGTGCTCGCGCTCCTTCGGCGTCAGGGCGGCGAGGTCGGTGCCGAGCAGGCGCAGGGTCCGCCGGGAGACCCGGGCCCGGTCCGGGAGCAGGTCGGCGACGGCGAGTGCGGTGAGCGACTTGCCGGAGCCGGACTCGCCGACGAGCCCGACGATCTCGCCGGCGCGCAGGGACAGGCTCACGCCGCGCACCGGCCGGATCACCCCCTCCGGGGTGGGGAGTTCGACGGTGAGGTCCTCGACCTGGAGCACCAGACCGTCCTCGGCGGGCCCGCTCGGGGCGGGCGGTGGCGCGGGCGTCGGGGGTGCGGGGCTGCGCCGGGCGACGCCTCCGGCCAGGGCCTCGCCGAGTAGTTGGAAGGCCACCGCCGCGTAGAGGACGGCCAGGCCGGGGGCGAGTGCGGGCAGGGGGTCGGCGTAGATGCGGTCGAGTCCCTGGTTGAGCAGCTGACCCCAGTCGTAGCCGGGCGGTTGGACGCCCAGGCCGAGGAAGCTCAGCCCGGCGAGCGCGACGAGGCCGGTGCCCGCGGCCGTGGTGGTGCTCAGCAGCAGCGGCTCGGCGATGTTGGGCAGGATGTGGCGCCACAGCAGCCGGTGCCGGCGCAGGCCGAGGACCCGGGCCGCGGCCAGGTGGTCGGTGCCCGCGACGGCGGCGGCGAGGGTCTGGGCGAGTCGGGCGAAGCCGGGCACCGCCGCGACGGCGAGGGCGAGCGTCGCCCCGCCGGCGCCCGCGCCGAACACGACCGCGAGGAACATCGCGACCAGCAGCGCGGGGAAGGCGAGCAGCAGATTGATCAGCGCGGCGAGCAGTCGGCGGGCACGGCGGCCGACCACGGCGGTGGCCGCTCCGAGGAGGACGCCCGTGGTCGCGCCGAGCAGGACCGCTGCCAGCGCGAGCAGCAGGGAGGGCCGGGTGGCCGTCAGGACGCGGGCGAGCACGTCCCGTCCGAGGTTGTCGGTGCCGAAGGGGTGTGCCGCGGACGGGCTTTGCAGCACCGCGGACGGATCGGGGAGCTCGGCCGCCGCTCCCCAGAGGAGCGGGCCGACCAGTGCGAGCACGACCAGCGAGGTCAGCATGATCGCCGGGATCCAGGCCATCGGTGAGCGGAGGTACCGGGTGGGAAGGGGCATCTCAGCTCTCCCGGATCGTCGAACGAGGGTCCAGCACCGCCAGCAGCACATCGACCAGGAGGCCGGAGAGCAGCACGGCGGAGCCCAGGATCAGTACCATCGCCTGGACCACCGGGTAGTCCTGGGAGACCACGGACTGGGCCATCGCCGAGCCGATGCCGGGCCAGGCGAACACCTTCTCGACCAGCACCGTGCCGGCGATCATGGCGGGCAGCAGGCTCCCGGCGACGGTGAGCGCGGCGGTCGCCATGTTCGGCGCCGCGTGCCGCAGGTAGCGGCGGGCGGGGGACAGCCGTTTGCTCCGGGCCGTGCGCAGGTAGTCCTCGTCCAGCACCTTCAGCGCCTCCACCCGGACGATGCGCGCCAGGACGGCCGTGGGTGCGAGGGAGAGCGCGAGGACCGGCAGCACGAAGGACTCGGCGCCCGCCGTGCCGGCCACCGGGAGCAGTTGGAGGCCGACGCCCAGGAGCGCGGTGAGTCCGGCGGCCAGGACGAAGTCCGGCACTCCGGCTAGCCCGGCGGTCACCGCCGTGAACGCCAGTTCGCTGCGGGGGTGGCGGCCGTCGCGGGTGCGGACGGCGGCGAGCAGTCCGCCGGGCAGGGCGACAGCGAGGGTGACGAGGAAGGCCAGACCGGCGATCTCCAGGGTGGCCGGCAGCCGGGTGCGGACCAGCTCCGCGACCGGTGTCCCGGTGACCAGCGAGGTGCCGAGATCGCCGTGCACGAGGCTGCCCAGGTAGTGCCGGAACTGGGCCGGGAACGGCGCGTCGAGCCCGAGTCGGTGTCGGCGTGCGGCGACCAGGGCGGGGGCGGCGTCGACTCCGAGGGCGGCGCGGACCGGGTCGCCGGGGACGAGGCGGATCATCGCGAACGACGCGGTGAGCACGACCCCGAGGGAGAGGAGCAGCCGGGCGGTGCGGCGGCCGAGGAAGGCCGCCCAGGGGTGCCGCAGCAGGTGGGGCAAGGACACGGAGGCCACCGATCACTGGTGGAGGCGGATGCTGGTGGGGACGAGTTGGCCGCCGAAGGTGGTGGCGAAGGTGGTGCTCCGGCCGTACACGGTGCTCCGGCCGTCCGCGATCGGCAGGGCGTCCGCCGCGCGGAACAGCGCGGCGGCGGCCCGGTTCCAGGCGCCGCAGCCTTCGGTGTCCTGCTCACGGAGGGCCTGGGCGACCAGGGTGTCGTACTCGGGGTTGGTGACGCCCGCGAAGTTGAGGCCCTGGGCAGGGGTGGGGCCGGAGAAGAACGGGATGAAGCCGACCGGCAGGGCGAAGCCCGGTGAGGTGCCGACCACGATGTCGAAGTCGCCGGTCTGGTACATGGCGTTGACGAGCGCGGGCAGGCTCTCGGTGACCAGCTTGACGTCGGCGCCGAGTGCCGTCCAGGTCCGGGCCATCAGCTCGGCGGCGGGCGGCAGGGTCGGTCCGAGGTCCGGGCTGGTGATCAGGCGCAGCCGCAGCGGTCGGCCGTCCTTGGCCAACCGGCCGTCCGGGCCGCGGGTCCAGCCGGCGGCCCGGAGCGCTTCGACGGCCTCCTGGGTGGGCAGGTTGGCGGCGGCGAGGTCGGCGTGGCAGACGGCGCCCTCGGCGCCGAAGTCGGTGGCGGGCCGGCCGGTGCCGCCGACGGCGACGTTGGCGAGGCCCTGGCGGTCGAGCGCGGACACCAGGGCCCGGCGCAGCGCGGGGTCGGCCAGCGGGCGGCCGGGGCGCTGGTTGAAGAAGGTCATCCCGACGACGGTCGGCACGTCGGTGGCGGACAGGCCGTGGCCGGTGAGCCGGGCGCGGTCCGGCCCGTCCACGCCCGCGATGTCGACGCCCCCGGTGAGCAGCAGGTTGGCGGTGGTGGAGGCCTGGGGCACCACCGAGATGACGATGCGGGCCGGGAGGCCGGGCGCCGCGGTGGTCGCGCCGGCCGGGCCCCAGGTGTAGCCCTCGCGGACGGTGAACTCGTACGGCCCGCCGGGGGAGTAGCGGCTCAGGACGTACGGGCCGGTGCCCTGGGTGGCGCGGTCGAGCGACCGGGGGTGGTCGAGCCCGGCGGGGCAGACGATCGGCAGCAGGCCGACGGTGCGGGTGAGGAACGGGAAGGGGGTGGCGGTGCCGACCGACACCGTGCCGGCCGGGTCGTCGGCGGTCGCGGTGAAGGGGACGTCGGGCAGGACGGTCTGGGCGCCGGCGAGCTGGTTGGCCGGGTCCCCCGCGTACGTCAGTGCCCGGGCCACCGCGGAGGCGGTGAGGGGAGTGCCGTCGGAGCAGGTGATCCCCGGGCGGAGGGTGAAGGTGGCCGTGGTGGTGGAGGCCCGCCAGGACGTGGCCAGGCCGGGGACCACGGCGCCGTCGGGGGCGAGGGAGACCAGCGAGTCGTAGGCGTAGCGGGCCTGGGCGGCGCCGAAGGTCGAGTACGGGTCGAAGCTCGGCGTCTCGCTGGACGCGGCGATCCGGACGGTCCCGTGTTCGACGAGCGGGGTGCTCGTCGAGGGACGGGCCGCGCCCCCGCAGCCGGTCATCGCGAGGGTCACCGCGGCGGCCAGGACGGTGGCGGCGGCCGTCCGGACGGGCGGCGGAGTACGACGGGGCATGGGCGTCATGGTGCCACCGAGTTCTGCCACTGGCGAGTCAACTCGCTTGCGCAGTAAGAGTGTTCGAATGTGACGCGGTGGTCGGGGTCAGGCGTGCCGGAGGCAGAGGGTGCCCCACTGGAAGCCCGCGCCGATCCCGGACAGGACGTAGGTGTCGCCCGGTCGCAGGCCGCCCGCGGTGACGGTGGAGTGGAGCGCGGTGAACAGGCCGGCCGATCCGGTGTTGCCGAGCCGGTCGACGGTGACGGGGACGCGCTCCCGAGGGACGCCCATGGCCTTCACGGTTTCGGCGAGGAGGTTCAGGTTGGCCTGGTGCAGGAAGAAGTGCCGGATCTCGTCGAGCGGCACGCCGGCCTGCCGGGCGGCGCTGGTGATGCTCTCGGGCAGGCGGGTGGTGGCGGTGTTCCAGACGGAGCGGCCGTCCATGCGCAGGTAGTGGGCGCCGGCGGCCAGGGTGGCCGCGCTGGTGGGCAGCCGGGAGCCGCCGGCCGGGACCTGGACGTCGTAGGAGAGCTGGGAGCCCAGGTCGTAGGAGAGCAGGCCCGCGCCGGCGGTCTCGGAGCGGGTGAGCACGACGGCGGCCGCGGCGTCGCCGAAGAAGACGCCGGTGGTGCGGTCCGTGGGGTCGGTGATCCTGGAGGCGCAGTCGGCGGCGAGGACCAGGATGGTGGTGATGGAAGGGTTCTGGAGGAGGTGGGCGGCGATCAGCACGGCCTGGACGCCGGAGGCGCAGGCCGCCTGGGTGACGTCCAGGGACAGGGCTCGGTGGGCGCCCAGGGCGTCCTTGACGATCAGCGCGGTGGAGGGCAGGGGCTGGTCCCAGGTGTAGGTGGCGACGATCACCGCGTCCAGCTGGGCGGGGGCGGTGCCCGCCGCGTCCAGGGCCTGGTGCGCGGCGTCGACGCACATGTCGGAGGTGGCCAGGTCCGGGGCCAGGCGGCGGCGTTCACGGATGCCGGTGCGGCTGGTGATCCATGCGTCGCTGGTGTCGAGGGAGCAGGTCAGCTGCTCGTTGGTGACGACGGTCGGGGGCAGGTGCACCCCGGTCCCCGCGACGGCGAACGGGGCGGGTAGCCCCGCGCCGGTGTGGTGGTGCAGGGGCTTGTCCTGGGTGACGGTCATGCGACGGTGCTCCGCTCGGGCGCGATCAGGGCCTCCGGGGCGGTGTGGCGGCGGCCGGAGGTGCAGGGGTCGCCGAGCACGCTACGTCGGGCGGTCCGGGGGGTGGGGGCGCCGCGATCCCGGGAACCGGCTGCGGCGCACGCACACCCGACCCTCCCGGTGCGCCGGCTGGGGATAAGTGGGCTCATCAGAACGTCTGTGCGCACGGTGACATCCCGGCGCTCCGGTTGATGCGGTCGCCTTCTGCACGGGTCGGGGGCGAGACCCGCCGCCTCATCCGTTCGGGGGATATCGCGGCCGCTGTTTCGCCGACCGGGTGGGGCGGCCGGCCCGGCACCGCCACACTGGCCGCATGAGCGCGAGGACGAACGAGCCGGGCCGGGCGACGAGCCATCTGGCGGACCGCTACTGGGAGTTCCTGCTGGAGCGCGATCCACTGCTGAGAGTCCGCCAGGGGCTCCCGGTCGAGACGCTCCCCGGAGCGTCGCCCGCCGAGGCCGAGGAGCGGGCGCGGTTCGCCGAGGAGGTGCTGGCCCGGGTGCGGGCGCTCGACGGCGCGGAGCTGTCCGGCACCGATGCCGACACCGTCGGATTCCTCGCGGGGTTGGCCGAGCAGGAGGTGCGCGCCCACCGCTGCTACTGGCTGACGCCCGCGGCCACGCCGTACCGGCTGTTCCCGCTGTCGCAGTACGTCGACGCGGTCCTGCGCCCCTTCCGGTTCGTCGAACCGTCCGACGCCGAGGGGTACTTGTCGCTGCTGCACCAGCTCGCCCGGGCGGTCGGCTCGATCGCCGACAAGACGGCGGAACAGGCCGCCCGCGGTTTCCGGGTGCCGGCCCCGGCCCTGGCCGGGGCACGCACCACCGTCGTCGGCCTGCGGAGCTCCGTGACGCGTCGGGTGGAGCCGGACGACGGCCGGCTCGGCGGACTCGGCCCGGCCGTCCGGGGGCGGCTCCGGGACGGGGTGCGGCGGCTGGTGGAGGTGGAGTTGGCCCCGGTCTTCGACGGCCTGCTCGCCGTCCTCGACGGCCCGGACTACCTGCGGGAGGCGCCGCAGGCCGTCGGCTGGGCGCGGTACGAGGGCGGGGAGGAGGCGTACCGGGAGTTCGTCCGGATCCACAGCGGCGGCGACACGCCGCCCGAGCGGCTCCACGAGCTCGGCCGGGAGCAGTGCCGGGAGCTCGCCGAGCGGATGCGGGAGGCCCGAGCCGCCCTCGGATTCCACGGCCCGGAGGGGGAGTTCCACGAGCGGCTGCGCACCGAGCCCCGGCTCTACGCGCGGACTCCCGAGGAGGTCGAGGCCCGCTATCGCGGCTACCTCGACCGGCTCGCCCCGCTGCTGCCGCGCTGGTTCGCGGTGCTGCCGGCCGCGCCGTACGGGCTGGCGCGGCTGGATCCGGCGCTGGAGGCGGGGATGACCTTCGGGTACTACGAGCAGCCGACTCCGGCCGCCCCGATCGGGCGCTACCGCTACAACGGTTCCGGTCTGGAAGGGCGCTCGCTGATCGGCGCGGCCTCCCTGATCCACCACGAGCTGGCCCCCGGGCACCACTTCCACCTCGCCCGGCAGGCCGAGAACCGCGTGCTGCCGCAACTGCGCCGTGAGGTGGCCGAGTTCGGCGCCTTCAACGAGGGCTGGGCCGAGTACGCGGCGGGCCTCGGCTGGGAGATGGGCCTCTACGACGACCCCTGGGACGCCTACGGGCGCCTCGCGCAGGAGCGGTTCACCGCGCAGCGCCTCGTCGTGGACACCGGGCTCAACCTCGGGACGATGAGCCTGGAGCAGGCCCGGGACTTCATGCGCGCCAACTCCACCGAGGCGGACGGCCAGATCGCCTCGGACCTGCTGCGGTACTCGACGGACCTGCCCGGGCAGGCGCTGTCCTACCGTGCGGGCTACCTGGAGTTCGTTCGGTTGCGGGCCCGGGCGGAGGCCGAGAAGGGGGCCGGTTTCGAGGTGCGGACCTTCCACGAGGCCGTGCTGGGTGGTGGCGGGCTGCCGTTCCCCGCGCTGCGCCGACGGGTGGAACGCGAGGTCAAGGACGGGACTTGATATTTAAATAGGATAATTAGTTTATTTGGTGAGTGTGCATACTTCAACCCGTGGAAGCGGATTGGATGTAAAGCACTCGCACGGGTGAATTACGCCAAGGACGTTTGCTCTCGGTGGACCTGGCTCGACTACGGTGGCCAGGGAGCGGGCGGTGGACCCCAGAGGAATTTTCGGCCCAGCAGGGAATCCGGCACGGGAACGAAGAATTTCGGACATGGGTGCTTCCGTCCGCCCTGTTGTGTGTGCTCCGGAGTTCGCAGTGCCCCCGGGGTCCCCTGTCATCCGTCTGCGTGGAGAGGTTGGAGCATCATGCCGCCCGTAGTACCGCCCTTCCTGATCGGCCTCATCGTCGCGCCGCTGGCCAAGCGGCTCCTCAAGCCGCTGGTCCGTGGCGTCGTCAAGACGTCCGTCGGCATCGCCATGGAGGTGAAGAAGGCGGCCCATGAGGCCGGAGAGGGAATCCACGACCTCGCGGCCGAGGTGGCCGCCGACATGGTGGCCGCGCAGATCACCTCCGACGAGCACCACCGGGCCGCCGAGGGCCCCGTCCCGCACAAGGAGAAGACCGAGCCCGTCCACCGGGTCGAGCACGAGTCGAGGGCCCCGAAGATCCGCGCGACCGCGACCGTCGGCGCCGGCAAGACTCCCTGACGCTCCGCCCCGCGGACCGATCAGTCGCTCGGGCGCATGTTTCGACCGGTCTCGGAAGATGTGCCCGAGCAGCTACCGCCGCCCCGTCGGCCGTATCGCTTTCCCCTTCAGACTTTCCATTTGCCGCGGTGCTCCGTCATGCCCAATGACGGTCCATCCGTGACCTCCGCAAACAGGTGATCGTACACATGCCATCTCTGCTGGCCGCAGCAGCCGGGAACCTTCCCGTGGATTCGGACGTGCGCCCGCGCTCGGTCATCCCGGGGCGCCAGCGCTGGGACGTCAAGCCGGTCCTCGGACGGCCCCGGACGGCCGAGATCCTCGCCGCCGCCCTGCGGCGCGTCCCCGGGATCACCGAGGCGCAGGCGAGTCCGGTCACCGGTGGGGTGCTCGTCCGGCACGACGCGCGGGTGCGCGCCGCGGACGTCGGCCGGATCGTCCGCAGGGCCGTCGCCCTGGTCGTGCAGGGGCCGACCGGGACGGTGAGTCCGGCGTCGGACGCGCGGCCCGTCGCACCGGCCCCGCGCCCGGGCCGCGGCCTCGTCGTGCGACCGGTCCTCGCCGTCGGCGGCGGGGTGGCGGCTGGCGTCGCCCTGATCCGGGGGTCGGCGCTGAGCAGGCAACTGGTGGCACTCGGCGGGGTCGCGACCGCGACCGTGGCCGTCCTTCGGAAGGCCTGGCGCGGAACGGCCGACACGGCCGGCGAGCCGGCCGGGACCGGAACCGAACGCCACCCCCTGCTGGAGGTCGTCGGACCGCACCGGCGCCGGCTCTTCCGCGCCTCCGCGCTCTCGGTCGCCTGCCAGGTCGCGGAGATGGCGCTCGCCACCTTCCTCGGCTGGACCGCGCTGGTCCTCATCAAGGGCGAGGCCGCGCCGTTGGTCCGCATCGGTCTGACCACCGCGTCCGCCCAACTCTGGGGCCTGGCAGGGCTGGTGGCCGTCGCTTGTGCCGCCGTCGCGGGCCTTTCCTACTCCTCGAACCTCCAGTGGCGCCGACTCGGCCAGGACATCGAGCACGACTGGCGGAGCCGCACGTACGACCACGTCCAGCACCTCGAACTGCGGCACCTGGAAGGCGAACGGACCACCCGGATCGCCGGCGTGCTCACCGACGACGTCCGCCAGCTGGGCGCCTTCTTCACCACCTCGGCCAACGACGTGCTCCAGCTGGGCACCAGCCTGGCCATCCTGGTGCCGGTGTTCCTGCTGCTGGCACCGCAGATCGCCTGGATCGCGTTCCTGCCCATCCCGGTCATCGCCTGGCTGTCGCTCCGTTACCAGGAGAAGGTCACGGCCGACTACGCCGTCTCCGGTGAGGACCGGGCCAGGCTGCACAGCCAGCTGGTCAACAGCCTGGAGGCCGGCGCCACCGTCAAGAGCTTCTGCACCGAGGACTACGAGGCCGAGCGCATCGACCGGCTGAGCACGGCGGCCCAGGAGAGCAACGAGCGGACCGACCGGAGCACGATCCGCCACGCCGAGACCGTCCGGGTCTGCACGACCAGCTCGATGGCCGGCACCCTGCTGATCGGCGGCCGGTCGGTGCTCAACGGCAGCCTGCCGTTCGAGGTGTTCAGCCCGCTGATCGGGCTGCCCCAGATGGTGCTGCTGCGGATGAACCGACTCGGCGGCATCGTCGACCAGTACCAGCGCACGCTCGCCGCCTACGACCGGGTCCACCACCTGCGGGCCCTGCCCGTCGAGGCCGAGGGCACCGGCGGACCGCTCGACACCGGGAAGGTGCGGGGCGAGATCGTCCTCGACGACGTGACCTTCGCCTACCCCGGCCGCCCGCCGGTGCTGGAGGACCTCTCGCTGACCATTCCCGCAGGCCAGGTCACCGCCCTCGTCGGCGCCACCGGCTCCGGCAAGACGACCGTCGCCAAGCTGCTGATGCGCTTCCAGGACGCGGAGTCCGGCGCCGTGCTGCTCGACGGGCGCGACGTGCGCGACCTGCCGCGCCGGGACCTGCGGGACGCGGTCGGGTTCGTCGCCCAGGACCCGTTCCTCTTCGACGGCAGCATCGCCGACAACATCCGCTACGGCAGCTTCGGCGCCTCGGACGAGGCCGTGGTCGAGGCGGCCATGATGGCCGAGGCGCACGCCTTCGTCGCGACGCTGCCGGACGGCTACGACACCCTGATCGGCGAACGCGGCGCCGCGCTCTCGGGCGGCCAGCGGCAGCGGATCGCCCTGGCGCGGGCGATCCTCAAGGACGCGCCGGTCGTGATCCTCGACGAGGCCACCTCCGCCGTGGACAACGAGACCGAGGCCGCCATCCAGCGCACGCTCCGGAGGTTCGCCGCCGAGCGGACCATGGTCGTGATCGCCCACCGGCTCTCCACCGTCCGCCACGCCGACCGGATCTACGTCATGGACAAGGGCGGCGTCGTGGCCGAACAGGGCACCCACGACGAACTCCTCGCCCAGCACGGACTCTACGCATCCCTCTGGCAGCTCCAGGCCGGCGAACTCGCCGCCTGACCGCAGCAGCCGCGCCACCCGAGCACCCACCGCGTGACGTCACCGCGATCGGTGTGCTCCGGCGCGTCCTGCGACCACGCCTGCCCACACTTTCGGAGGTACCCCCATGTCCCGTCGCGATGGCGACACCCTTCCCCTGACAACGGCCCAGCGCGAGATCTGGCTCGCCGAACAGCGGTCCCGGAACCCGATCCCGGGCTACCGCGTCGGTGAGTGCCTGGAGATCCACGGGCCGGTGGACCGGGAGCTGTTCGAGACCGCGGTGCGCCGGGTGGTCGACGAGGTCGACGCCCTGCACGTGAGCTTCCTCGACGACGGAGAGGGCCCGCGCCAGGTCCTCCGGGAGAGTTGGGACTGGGCGCCGGCGCACCTCGACCTCAGCGGGGAGCCCGACCCCCGTGCGGCGGCCCGGGAGTGGATGGAACGTGACCTGCTGCGCCCGCTGGACCTCTCCCACGACCCGCTGTTCGGGCACGCGCTGATCCGGCTGTCACCGACCGAGTACCTCTGGTACCTGAACTACCACCACGTGGTGCTGGACGCACTGAGCAGCTCGCTGGTCCGGCAGCGGGTCGGCGAGGTGTACTCGGCGCTGGCCGGGGGCGGCGCCGTGCCGCCGTGCCCGTTCGGTTCCCTGCGGGACCTGGTCGACAGCGACGCCGCCTACCGCGCGTCCACCGACTTCGCCGCCGACCGCGCCTACTGGACGGAGCGCTTCGCGGACCGGCCCGCACCCACCCGGCTCACCGGCGCCTCCCCGACCGACCCCAACCTCGCCCTCCGGCTGGCCGAGGAACGGGAACTGCGGCGCCCGGACGCCCTGCGGGCGGCAGCCGGCCGGGTCGGCGTCCGGTGGTCCCGGCTGCTGATCGCGGCGACGGCGCTCTACGCTCACCGGCTGACCGGCGCCCAGGACGTGGTGCTCGCCCTGCCCGTCACCGCCCGCCGGGGCGCCGACCGCGACCTGATGGCCGTGCCCGGCACGATGTCCAACGTGGTGCCGCTGCGGATGACGGTGCGGCCGGACATGTCGTGGCGCGAGCTCGTCGCCCAGACGGCACGGGAGGTCGAGGCGGCCGTCGCGCACGAGCGCTACCGCAGTGAGGACCTGCTGCGCGACCTCGGCGCGCCCGGCGGCATCGGGACGGCGTTCCCGCTGATCGTCAACATCATGGCCTTCAACGCCAGGCCGAGCTTCGCCGGGCACCCCGCCTCCGTGCACCACTTCGTGTCGGGCTCGACCACCGACCTCGCCGTCTGGGTGTTCGACTACCGGGACGGCAACCCGCCGCTGCTCAGGCTCCACGGCGCACCGGAGGCGTACGGCGACGACGACCTCGCCGCGCACCAGCAGCGGCTGCTCCTGCTGCTCGACACCCTCGCGGACTGCGACCCGGACGACCTGGTGGGCCGGATCGAGCTGCTCACGGCCGAGGAACACGGCGAGCTGGCGGCCGTCGGCAGCGGGCTGGCGGCGGCGGCCCCGGCCGCGAGCCTGCCGGAGCTGTTCCGGGAGCACGTCCGGGCGACCCCGGACCTCGTCGCGCTGGTGTGCGGCGACGTCTCGCTGACGTACGCGGAGCTGGACGCGCGCGCGAACAGGCTGGCGCACGCCCTGATCGCCCGGGGCGCCGGACCGGAGCGGCTGGTGGCGGTGGCCCTGCCGCGCTCGGCCGAGCTGGTGGTGGCGATCCTCGCGGTGCTGAAGACCGGTGCGGCGTACGTCCCGGTCGACCCGGAGTACCCGGCCGCCCGGATCGGGTACCTGCTCGACGACGCGCGGCCGACGCTGCTGGTGACCGACGCCCGCAGCGGCGAGCGGCTGCCCGAGGCGGGCTCCGTCGACCGGCTGGTGCTGGACACCGCCGACCTGGACGCGCTGCCGGACACGGACCCGGGGGTGGCCGTCGATCCGGCACACCCGGCCTACGTCATCTACACCTCCGGCTCCACCGGGCGGCCCAAGGGCGTGCTGCCCACGTACGGCGGCCTGCTGAACCTGCTCACCGACCACCGGCAGGCCATGTTCCGGCCGGTGCTCGACGGATGGCAGCGGCTGCGGGTCGCGCTGACCACGTCGGTGTCCTTCGACGCCTCCCTGAACCAGCTGCTCGCCCTGTTCGGGGGCCACGAGCTGCACGTCCTGGACCACGCGACCTGGACCGACCCAGACGCCTTCGTCGGCTACGCCGCGCGCTGCGGGCTCGACTACATCGAGGCCACCCCGTCCTACCTCCGGGTCCTGGTCGCGCACGGGCTGGTGAGCGATCCGCAGTGGCGGCCGGCGCTGGTCGCGGCGGGCGGCGAGGCCGTCCCCGAGCAGCTCTGGGCGGACCTGCGGGAGGCCGCCGGGGTGCGCGGACTCAACCTCTACGGGCCGTCCGAGTGCACGGTCAACTCGGTGGTAGCGCCGGTGGGTTCGAGCCCGCGCCCGGTCATCGGCCGACCCGTCACCAACGCCCGGCTGTACGTGCTCGACAGCGCGCTGCGGCCGCTGCCCGCCGGTGTGCCGGGCGAGCTGTACATCGCCGGTGCCGGGCTGGCCCGGGGCTACCTGAACCGGCCGGTGCTGACGGCCGGGCGCTTCGTGGCGGACCCCTTCGGGCCGGCTGGTTCGCGGATGTACCGCACCGGGGACCTGGTGTGCTGGAACCCGGACGGGAACCTGGAGTTCCTCGGCCGCACCGACGACCAGGTCAAGATCCGCGGCTTCCGGGTCGAGCTCGGCGAGATCGAGGCCGTGCTCGCCGAACACCCCCAGGTCGCCCGGGCCGCCGTGACGGTGCGCAACGAGGAGGAACCCCGGCTGGTCGCCTACGCCGTTCCCGTGGCGGGGCAGGTCGTCCAGCCGGACGACCTGCGGGCCCGGCTGCGCGAGCGGCTGCCGGCGTACATGGTGCCGTCGGCGTTCGTGGTGCTGGACGCACTGCCGCTGACGCCGAACGGCAAGCTGGACCGCCGGGCCCTCCCCGCGCCGGAGCAGACCGCCGCCGTCTCGGGCCGCGCCCCGCGCACCGCCACCGAGCACCTGCTCGCCGGGCTGTTCGCCGAGGTCCTCGGGGTGGCCGACGTCGGCTCGGACGACAGCTTCTTCGACCTCGGCGGGCACTCGCTGCTGGCCACCCGGCTGGTCGCCCGGGCGCGGACGACCTTCGGCGTGGAACTGCGGCTGGGCGACCTGTTCGACGCGCCGACGGTGGCGGAACTGGCAGCGGCGGTGGACGCCGCCGGCCGGGCACGGCCGGCCCTGGGACGGCGGGAGCGGCCCGAGGCGGTCCCGCTGTCCTTCGCGCAGCGCCGGCTGTGGTTCCTGCACCGCATGGAGGGCCCGAGTGCCACGTACAACATCCCGCTGACGCTGCGGCTTACCGGAGAGCTGGACCAGCGGGCCCTGGCGGCCGCCCTCGCGGACCTGGTCGAGCGGCACGAGAGCCTGCGCACGGTGTTTCCGGCGGTCGACGGCGTGCCGTACCAGCGGGTGCTGGACCCCGACGCGGCCCGGCCGCGGCTGCGGATGACCGAGGTCGGCGAGCGTGACCTGCCGGACCGGCTGGCCGAGGCGGCCCGGCGCGCATTCGACCTCGCCGCGGAGCCGCCGCTGCACGCCGAACTGTTCCGGCTGGGACGGGAGGAGCACGTGCTCCTCCTGGTGGTGCACCACATCGCCGGTGACGGCTGGTCGACGGGGCCGCTCTCGCAGGACCTGACGACCGCCTACGCGGCCCGCGCCGAGGGCGCGAAACCGGACTGGGCGCCGCTGCCCGTCCAGTACGCCGACTACGCCCTGTGGCAGCGGGACCTGCTCGGCGACGGCTCGGACCCGGACAGCCTGCTGAACGGCCAACTCGCCTACTGGCGCGCGCAGCTGGCGGACCTGCCCGAGCAGGTGGAGCTGCCGTTCGACCGGCCCCGGCCGACGGCGATGTCCTACCGGGGCGCCCAGCTGCCGGTGCGGATCGACGCCGAGCTGCACCAGGGCCTGCGCGCGCTCGCCCGGGACGGCGGGGCCAGCCTGTTCATGGTGCTCCAGGCCGGGCTGGCCGCGCTGCTGGGCAAGCTCGGCGCCGGTACCGATGTCCCGATCGGAACGCCGATCGCCGGACGCACCGACGAGGCGCTGGACGACCTGGTCGGCTTCTTCGTCAACACCCTGGTGCTGCGCACCGACCTGTCGGGCGACCCGTCCTTCACCGAACTGCTCGGCCGGGTGCGCGCCGACGCGCTCGCCGCGTACGCGCACCAGGACGTGCCGTTCGAGCAGCTGGTGGAGGCACTGAACCCGTCCCGGACGCTGGCGCACCACCCGCTGTTCCAGACCATGCTCGCCCTGCAGAACGCTCCGCTCGGCGCGTTCGAGCTGCCGGGGCTGCGGGTGGCGACCGATCTGGTCCCGACCGGGACGGCCAAGTGCGACCTGACCTTCGTCCTGGCCGAACAGCCCGACGGCCTCTCGGGCGTCCTGGAGTACAGCACCGACCTGTTCGACGAGGCCACCGCCTCCGGGATCGTCGAGCGGTGGCTGCGACTGCTGCGGGCCGTGGTCGCCGACCCCGGCCGGCGGATCGGCCGGGTGGACGTGCTGTCCGCCGACGAGCTGAGCGCCTTGCTGACGGCCGGCGAAGGCCGGGACGGCGAGCTGCCGGAGACCGGCATCCCCGCGCTCTTCGAGCGGCAGGTCCGGGCGAACCCGGCCGCCGTCGCCCTCAAGGACGGCGAAGTCGCCCTGAGCTACGGCGAGTTGAACGCCCGGGCCAACCGGCTCGCGCACGCCCTGATCGGCCGGGGCGTGGGGCCGGAGCGGCTGGTGGCGGTGGCGCTGCCGCGCTCGGCCGAGCTGGTGGTCGCGATCCTCGGGGTGCTCAAGGCCGGCGCCGCGTACGTGCCGGTGGACCCGGAGTACCCCGCGGCCCGGATCTCCTACCTGCTCCAGGACGCCCGGCCCGCGCTGCTCGTGACGACCGGCCGGACCGGCGACCTGCCCGGAGCGGACGGCGTGGACCGGCTGCTGCTGGACACCGCCGACCTGGACGGGAGGCCGGACACCGACCCGGCGGTCGCGGTCGACCCCGCCCACCCCGCCTACGTCATCCACACCTCCGGCTCCACCGGCGACCCCAAGGGCGTCGTGGTCCCGCACCGGAACGTGGTGCGGCTGTTCGACACCACCCGGGAGCTGTTCGGCTTCTGTGCCGAGGACGTCTGGACGCTCTTCCACTCCTACGCCTTCGACTTCTCGGTGTGGGAGCTGTGGGGCGCGCTGCTGCACGGCGGCCGGCTGGTGGTCGTGGACCACGAGACCAGCCGCTCGCCCGGCCGCTTCCTGGAACTGCTCGCCCGCGAGCGGGTGACGGTGCTCAACCAGACCCCGTCCGCCTTCCACCAGCTGATCCAGGCGGATCAGGAGGCGAGGCCCGAACTCGCCCTGCGCACCGTGGTGTTCGGCGGCGAGGCGCTGGAGCCCGCCCGCCTCGCGGGCTGGTACGAGCGGCACCCGGACGACGCGCCGCGGCTGGTCAACATGTACGGCATCACCGAGACCACGGTGCACGTCACCCACGCGGCGCTCGACCGGTCCGGCACCCCGGCCGGCCAGATCGGCACGGCGATCCCGGACCTGCGGACGTACGTCCTCGACGACGGCCTGCGTCCGGTCGCCCCGGGCGTCGCGGGCGAGCTGTACGTCGCGGGCCCGGGCCTGGCACGCGGCTACCTGAACCGGCCGGGCCTGACCGCCGGGCGGTTCGTGGCCGACCCGTTCGGGCCGGCCGGCTCCCGGATGTACCGCAGCGGCGACGTGGTGCGCCGGGCTGCGGACGGAAGCCTGCGCTACGTCGGCCGGGCCGACCAGCAGGTGAAGGTGCGCGGCTTCCGGATCGAGCTCGGCGAGATCGAGGCGGCCCTCGCCGCGCACCCCGGCGTCGCCCAGGTCGCCGTGCTGGCGCGGCAGGACCGCGCCGACGACACCCGGCTGGTCGCCTACCTGGTGCCCGCCACCGGCACCGCACCGCGCGCGGCCGACCTGCGCGCGCACCTGGCCGGGCGGCTGCCCGAGCACATGCTGCCGTCGGCCTTCGTGGTGCTGGACGCGCTGCCGCTGACCGCCAACGGCAAGCTGGACCGCCGGGCCCTGCCCGCTCCCGACCTCGCCCCCGCGGGCACCGGCCGCGCGCCGCGCACCCCGCAGGAGCAGGTCCTGTGCGAGCTGTTCGCCGAGGTCCTCGGCGCGGCGCCGGTGGGTGTCGAGGACGGCTTCTTCGACCTGGGCGGGCACTCGCTGCTGGCGACCCGGCTGGCCGCCCGGATCCGTGCCACGCTCGGCGTGGAGATGCCGCTGCGGACCCTGTTCGAGTCGCCGACCCCGGCCGCCCTGGCCGCCGCCCTGGCGGCGGCCGGACCGGCTCAGGCCGCCCTGGTACGGCGCGAGCGCCCCGAGGTGATCCCGCTGTCGTTCGCGCAGCGGCGGCTGTGGTTCCTGCACCAGCTGGAGGGCGCCGGCGCCAACTACCACATCTCCCTGGCCTGGCGGCTGTCCGGGGCCCTGGACCGGCGGGCCCTGGAGGCCGCCCTGGCGGACGTGGTCGGGCGGCACGAGAGCCTGCGGACCGTCTTCCCGGCCGTCGACGGCGTCCCGTACCAGCAGGTGCTGGACATCGCGGCGGCCCGCCCGCGGCTGCTCGTGAGCCGGACCACCGAGGCCGAGCTGCCCGCCCTGATGGCGGCGGCGAAGGACCGGCCGTTCGACCTGGCGGGCGATGCGCCGCTGCGGGTCGACCTGTTCGAGCTGGCGCCGGACGAGCACGTGCTCCAGGTGGTGCTCCACCACATCGCGGGTGACGGCTGGTCGCTGGGTCCGCTCGCGCAGGACCTGACCGCCGCCTACGCCGCGCGCTGCCGCGGCGAGGAACCGCAGTGGGAGGAACTGCAGGTCCAGTACGCCGACTACACCCTCTGGCAGCACGAGCTGCTCGGTGGATCCGCCGAGCCGGACAGCCTGCTCGCCCGCCAGGCGGCCTACTGGACACGGCAGTTGGCCGAT
Source organism: Kitasatospora sp. NPDC086801 (assembly GCF_044745805.1). Lineage (NCBI taxonomy): Bacteria > Bacillati > Actinomycetota > Actinomycetes > Kitasatosporales > Streptomycetaceae > Kitasatospora > Kitasatospora sp. NPDC086801. The sequence continues at coordinate 53,103 of NZ_JBIVAX010000007.1, read as the reverse complement.
CTCCCGGAGCGGATCCAGCTGCCCGCCGACCGGCCCCGCCCGGCGGTCGCCTCGCACCGGGGCGGCTTCGTGCACGTCGGACTGGACGCGGAGCTGCACCGCGGTCTGCGCGAGCTCGCCCGGGAACACGGCACCAGTCTGTTCATGGTCCTCCAGGCCGGACTGGCGGCACTGCTGAGCAAGCTCGGCGCGGGCGACGACATCCCGGTCGGCAGCCCGGTCGCCGGCCGGACCGACCAGGCACTGGACGAGCTGGTCGGCTACTTCGTCAACACCCTGGTCTTCCGCACCGACACCTCGGGCGATCCGACCTTCGCCGAGCTGCTGGCGCGGGTCCGGGACACCTCGCTGGCCGGGTACGCTCACCAGGACCTGCCGTTCGAGCACCTGGTCGAAGCCCTCAACCCGGCGCGGTCGCTGGCGCACCACCCGTTGTTCCAGGTGATGCTGGCGCTGCAGAACGCGCCCCGGGCCGACTTCGCCCCGCCCGGGCTGCACGTCGACGACATGCCCCTGGCGACGACCACCGCCAAACTCGACCTGATCTTCACCATGTCCGAGCGGCAGGCGCGGGACGGTTCCCCGGAGGGAATCGACGGGATCGTCGAGTACGCCGACGACCTCTACGACCCGGCCACCGTCGAGACGATGTTCGGGCGCCTGGAGCGACTTCTCCGCGCCGCGGTCGCCGACCCGCGGCGGCGGCTGAGCCGGTACGGCCTTCTCTCCGCGGAGGAGCGCGATGAGCTGACGGCACTGGGCACCGGACCGGAGGTGGAGCTTCCGGCCGCGAGCGCGCCGGAGCTGTTCCGGGCACAGGTGCGGGCGACGCCGGACCTGGTGGCCTTGGTGTGCGGTGACGTCTCGCTGACGTACGAGGAGTTGGACGAGCGGGCGAACCGGTTGGCGCACGCCCTGATCGTGCGGGGCGCGGGGCCGGAGCGGCTGGTGGCGGTGGCCCTGCCGAGGTCGGCCGAGCTGGTGGTGGCGATCCTCGCGGTGCTCAAGACCGGGGCGGCCTACGTCCCGGTCGATCCCGAGTACCCGGCCACGCGGATCGGGCACATGATGGACGACGCCGGCCCGGTCCTGGTGGTGACCGATGCCCGGACCCGGGACCGGCTGCCGGAGGCCCGCCCGGCCGGGTGGCTGGTGCTCGACGACCCGGCGACAGCCGCGCTGGTGGCCGGCTGCCCCGCGACGGACCCCCTGGTGGCCGTCGAACCGAGGCACCCGGCCTACGTGATCTACACCTCCGGCTCCACCGGCCGGCCCAAGGGCGTGGTGTCGACCCACGGCGGCCTGCTCAACCTGTTCGTCAGCCAGCGTCCGCTGCTGTTCCCCCGGGGGACGAAGGAGCGGCTGCGGATCGGGCTGACCACCTCGGTGTCCTTCGACGCCTCTTGCGACCAGCTGTCCAGCCTGTACGCGGGCCACGAGCTGCACGTCCTGGACGAGGCGACCTGGTCCGACCCGGACGCCTTCGTCGACTACGTCAAGCGCGCCGGCCTGGACTACGTCAACGCCACCCCGTCCTATCTGCAAGTGCTCGTCGGACGGGGGCTCCTGGACGACCCGGGGCGCCGTCCCGCGGTGGTCTCGATGGGCGGGGAGGCCGTTCCGGACCAGCTGTGGGAGCGGCTGCGGGCCGTCGACCGCGTGTCCTGCCTGAACTACTACGGGCCGTCCGAATGCACGGTGGACGCCGTCGTCGCACCGCTGGAATCGAGTCCGCGCCCGGTGATCGGCCGGCCGCTCGGGGGTATCCGGCTGTACGTCCTCGACAGCACGCTGCAGCCCGTGCCCGCGGGCGTGGCGGGTGAGCTGTACCTCGCCGGCGCGGGCCTGGCCCGCGGCTACCTGAACCGGCCGGCGCTCACCGCGGCACGGTTCGTGGCGGACCCGTTCGGTCCGCGCGGTACGCAGATGTACCGCACCGGCGACCTGGTGCGCTGGGGCGCCGACCGGAACCTGGAGTTCCTCGGCCGGACCGACGGCCAGGTCAAGGTGCGCGGCTTCCGGATCGAACTCGGCGAGATCGAGGCGGCATTGGCGGAACATCCGCAGGTCGCCCAGGTCGCGGTGACCGTCCGGGAGGACCGCGCAGGGGACGTGCGGCTGGTCGCCTACCCGGTGGCCGTCGCCGGGGCGGAACTCCGGCCGGACGAGCTGCGGGCCCACCTGCGCGAGCGACTGCCGGACTACATGGTCCCGGCTGCCTTCGTGCCCCTGGGGAGCCTGCCGCTGACCGCCACCGGCAAGCTGGACCGGCGCGCGCTGCCCGCACCCGTCCACACCGCGCCGAGGACCGGCAGGGCCCCGCGCACCCCGCAGGAGCAGGTCGTCGCAGAGGTGTTCGCCGAGGTGCTGGGCGTGGCCGAGGTCGGGGTCGACGACGACTTCTTCGAGCTCGGCGGACACTCGCTGCTGGCGACCCGGCTGGTGGCCCGGGCGCGCGCCGCCCTGGGCGTGGAACTGGAACTGCGCAGCCTGTTCGAGACGCCGACGGTGGCCGGGCTGGCCGCCGGACTCGGCCGAGCCGGCCGGGCGCGGCTCGCAGTGCGCCGCGTTGAGCGGCCCGACCGGGTCCCGCTGTCCTTCGCGCAGCGCCGGCTGTGGTTCCTGGACCAGCTGGAGGGCGCAGGTTCCGTCTACAACATGCCGCTGGCGTGGCGGCTCTCCGGCCCGCTGGACCGGGCGGCCCTGGAGGAGGCGCTGGCTGACGTCGTCAACCGGCACGAGACCCTGCGCACGGTCTACCCGCAGGTCGACGGGGTGCCGTACCAGGACGTGCTGGACGCGCGGACGGTCCGGCCGCAGCTGCCGGTCACCAGGACCGGCGGGACGGACCTGCCGGAGCTGCTGGTGGCGGCCGCGGCGCGCGGATTCGACCTCGCCACCGAACCACCCCTGCGTGCCGAGCTGTTCGAGACGGCACCGGACGAGCACGTGCTGCTGGTGGTGGTCCACCACATCGCCGGTGACGGCTGGTCGCTGGGCCCGTTGTCGACCGACCTGGCCACCGCGTACGCGGCGCGCTGCCGGGGCGAGGAACCGCAGTGGGCGCCGCTGCCCGTCCAGTACGCCGACTACACCCTGTGGCACCACCAGCTGCTTGGCGACGCGGCCGACCAGGACAGCCTGTTCGCCCGCCAGACGGCCTACTGGACACGGACGCTGGCGGACCTGCCCGAGCAGATCCGGCTTCCCGTCGACCGCCACCGCCCCTCCGCACCCTCATATGCCGGCGGCCACCTCGCGATCGACCTGGACGCGGAACTGCACGGCGCACTGGTACGCCTGGGCCGGGAGCACGGGGCCAGCGCCTACATGGTCCTCCAGGCCGCGCTGGCGGCGCTGCTGGACAAGCTCGGCGCGGGCGACGACATCCCGGTCGGCAGCCTGATCGCCGGCCGGACGGACCAGGCGCTGGACGACCTCGTCGGCTTCTTCGTCAACACCCTGGTGCTGCGGACCGACACCTCGGGCGACCCGTCGTTCGCCGAGCTGCTGGGCCGGGTCCGGGAGGACGCGCTCGGCGCGTACGCCCACCAGGACCTGCCGTTCGAGCACGTCGTCGAGGCCCTCAACCCGTCCCGGTCGCTCGCCCGTCAGCCGCTGTTCCAGGTGCTGCTCGCGCTGCAGAACGTGCCCCGCGCGGAGTTCGAGCTGAGCGGTCTGGGCGCCGAGATCCTCCTGGTCCGCACGCCCACGGCGATGTTCGACCTCGGCTTCCACCTGCTGGAGCGCGGCGGCACCGGCGGGCCGGCCGAGGGCATCGTCGGGCGGGTCGAGTACAGCACCGACCTGTTCGACCACGCCACGGTGGAGGCGCTGGTCGCCCGGTGGCTGCGCCTCCTGGCGGCGGTGGTCGCCGAGCCGGACCGCCCGCTGAGCCGGATCGACGTCCTCACCGCCGAGGAGCGGCACGAGCTGCTGGTGGCGCGCAACGACACCGCTCGACCGGTTCCCGCCGACGGCCTGCCGGCCCTGTTCGAGGCGCAGGTCCGGGCGACCCCGCAGGCCCCGGCGGTGGTGTTCGAGGACACTGTGCTGACGTACCGCGAGCTGAACCGCCGGGCCAACCGCCTGGCGCACGCGCTGATCGCGCGCGGGGTGGGGCCGGAGCAGGTCGTCGCCCTGCGGCTGCCGCGCTCCGCCGAGCTGGTGGTCGCCGTCCTCGCCGTGCTCAAGACGGGCGCGGCGTACCTGCCGGTCGACCCGGACTACCCGGCCGCCCGCATCGCGTACATGCTGGAGGACGCCCGGCCGGTCGTCGTCCTGGACGACCTCGCGGCCGTCACCCCGGCAGAGGAGCGGCCGGAGCACGACCCGGCCGTCGCCGTGGACGCGCGGCACCCGGCCTACGTCATCTACACCTCCGGCTCCACCGGCCGGCCCAAGGCCGTGGTGATGCCCGCCGCAGGGCTGTTGAACCTGCTGGCGTGGCACCACGAGGCCGTCGGCGGCGAACCCGGCACCCGCACCGCGCAGTTCACCGCGATCAGCTTCGACGTCTCGGTGCAGGAGGTGCTCTCCGCGCTGCTGTACGGCAAGACCCTGGTGGTGCCGACCGAGGAGCAGCGCCGCAGTGCCGAGCTGTTCGCGCGCTGGCTCGACCGGCACGAGGTGGGGGAGCTGTTCGCCCCCAATCTGGTGGTCGAGGCGCTGGCCGAGGCCGCCGAGGAGGCCGGGCTGGAGCTGCCGCACCTGCGGCTGGTCGCCCAGGCCGGCGAGGCGATGCGGCTGAGCGGCGCGGTGCGCCGCTTCCAGGCCCGCCGACCGGGCCGGACGCTGCACAACCACTACGGGCCCGCCGAGACCCATGTGATCACCGCCTACCCGCTGCCGGCCGACCCGGCGGACTGCCCGCTGCCGGTGCCGATCGGCCGGCCGATCGCCAACTGCCGGGCGTACGTGCTGGATCAGGCCCTGCGGCCGGTCGCCCCCGGGGTGACGGGCGAGCTGTACCTGGCCGGGGCGGGGCTCGCCCGCGGCTACCTGAACCGGCCCGGGCTCACCGCCACGCGGTTCGTCGCGAACCCGTACGGCCCGGCGGGCGCGCTGATGTACCGCACCGGCGACCTGGTCAGGTGGTCGGCCGACGGCGAGCTGGAGTTCGCGGGCCGGGTGGACCACCAGGTGAAGGTGCGCGGCTTCCGGGTCGAGCCCGGCGAGATCGAGGCGGAGCTGGCCGCGCACCCGGGCGTGGCCCAGGTCGCGGTGCTCGCCCGCGAGGACCGGCCGGGCGAGACCCGGATCGTCGCGTACGCGGTGGCCTCGACGCAGGACCCGGCCACCGCGGCGGCACTGGCGGCGTACCTGCGCGAGCGGCTGCCGGACCACCTGGTGCCGTCGGCCTTCGTGCTCCTGGACGCACTGCCGCTGACGCCGAACGGGAAGCTGGACCGGGCGGCGCTGCCCGCGCCCGACCTCGGCCCGGCCGGAGCCGGGCGCGCGCCGCGCACCCCGCAGGAGCAGATCCTGTGCGAGTTGTTCGCCGAGGTCCTGGGCGTGCCGCGGGTCGGGGTCGACGACGACTTCTTCGACCTGGGCGGGCACTCCCTGCTCGCCACCCGCCTGATGTCGCGGGTCCGGGCGACCCTCGGCGTCGAGCTGGAACTGCGCAGCCTGTTCCGGACGCCGACGCCCGCCGGGCTCGCGGCCGGGCTGAACGGCGCGGGCACCGCGCGGCAGGCCCTGGTGCCCCGGCCGCGCCGTGAGCCGATGCCGCTGTCGTTCGCCCAGCGCCGGCTCTGGTTCCTCCAGCAGTTCGGCGCACCGAGTGCCACCTACCACCTGCCGCTGGCCCTGCGGCTGTCCGGCCGCCTCGACCGGGCCGCCCTGAGCGCCGCGCTGGTGGACGTGGTGGCCCGGCACGAGACCCTGCGCACGGTCTTCCCGCACACCGGCGGAGTCCCGCACCAGCGGGTGCTGGAGGCCGCCGAGGCCGTCGTCCCGTTGACGGCGCGCGCGGCCGGCGAGGCGGAGCTGCCGGCCCTGCTGCGCGAGGCGGCGGTGCGCGGCTTCGACCTGACCTCGGAGGTGCCGCTGCGGGCCGAGCTGTTCGCGGTGGCGCCGGACGAGCACGTGCTGCTGCTGGTGATGCACCACATCGCCGGTGACGGCTGGTCCATGGGCCCGTTGGCCCGCGACCTGGCCGCCGCCTACACCGCCCGGCAGGGCGGTGGGGCACCGGAGTGGCCTCCCCTGCCGGTGCAGTACGGCGACTACACCCTGTGGCAGCACGAGATCCTCGGCGACGAGCACGACACCGACAGCGTGTTCACCCGCCAGGTCGCCTACTGGACGCAGGCGCTGGCCGGGCTGCCCGAGCAGCTGCAGCTGCCCGCCGACCGGCCGCGCCCGGCCGCCATGACCTACGGCGGCGACCTGCTCGAACTCCGGATCGACGCCGAACTGCACGCCGCGCTGGTGGAGTTGGCGCGGCGATCGGGTGCGACGCTGTTCATGGTGCTGCAGGCGGCGCTCGCGGCGCTGTACACGCGGCTGGGCGCGGGCACGGACATCCCGATCGGCAGCCCGATCGCCGGTCGCACCGACGAGGCGCTGGACGACCTGGTCGGCTTCTTCATCAACACGCTGGTACTGCGTACCGACACCAGCGGGGACCCGTCCTTCACCGAGCTGCTGGGCCGGGTGCGGGAGACGGCGCTGTCCGCGTACGCGCACCAGGACGTGCCGTTCGAACACCTGGTGGAGGCGCTGAACCCGTCCCGCTCGCTCTCCCACCACCCCCTGTACCAGACCGGTCTGGTCGTGCAGAACGCGCCCGGCGGCGACTTCGACCTCCCCGGCGTGCGGGTCTCCGGGATGGCCGTGCTCACCGGGACCGCCCGCCTCGACCTGACCTTCGGGTTCGCGGAGGAGCACGGGCCCGACGGCGCGCCGGCCGGGCTCGGCGGTGCGGTCGAGTACAGCACCGACCTGTTCGACCGCGCGACGGTCGAGACGTTGGTCGCCCGCTGGACCAGGTTGCTGGCCGCGGTCGCCGCGGCTCCGGAACGGCGGATCGGCGGGATCGACCTGCTGTCCGCCGAGGAGAGCGGTGAGCTGCTCGCCGCCGTGGAGGAAGGGGAGGCCGCGGCGAGCCTGCCGGCGCTGTTCGCGGCGCGGGTGGCGGCGGCACCGGATGCGGTCGCGCTGGTCTCCGGCGGTGTCGAGCTGACGTACCGTCAGCTGGGCTCCCGGGCGAACCGGTTCGCGCATGCCCTGATCGCCCGGGGTGTGGGGCCGGAGCAGGTGGTGGCGGTGGCGCTGCCGCGGTCGGTGGAGTCGGTGGTGGCGGTCCTGGGTGTGTTGAAGGCCGGGGCGGCGTATCTGCCGGTGGATCCGGTGTACCCGCAGGCGCGGATCGCGTTCATGCTGGCGGACGCCCGTCCGGCGCTGGTGGTCGACGATCCGGCGCTGGTGTCCGAGGGTGACTGGCCGGACACCGATCCGGTGGTCGTGCCCGACGTCCGGCACCCGGCGTACGTGATCTACACCTCCGGCTCCACCGGCCGCCCCAAGGGCGTGGTGGTGAGCCACAGCGGCGTGTCGGGCCTGGTGGCGGCGCAGGTCGAACGGCTCGGCATGGCGCCGGGCAGCCGGGTACTCCAGTTCGCCTCGCCCAGCTTCGACGCGTCCTTCTGGGACCTGTGTAGCGCGCTTCTCACCGGTGCCGCCCTCGTCCTGGCCCCGGCGGACGCCCCGCTGGAGGCGCTGACGGACCACCGGCTCGGCGTCACCCATGTGACGCTGCCGCCCTCGGCCCTGGCCGCGCTGGACGGCGCCGACCTCACGGCCACCACCCTGGTGGTGGCGGGTGAGGCGTGCCCGCCGGAGCTGGTGGCACGCTGGGCGCCCGGGCGCCGGATGGTCAACGCGTACGGTCCGACGGAGACCACGGTGTGCGCGACCATGAGCGACCCGCTGTCCCCGGGAGCGGGCGGTGTGCCGCCGATCGGCCGTGCGGTCGCCGGCTTCCGGGTCTACGTGCTGGACGAGCGGCTGCGCATCGTGCCGCCGGGGGTGGCGGGAGAGCTCTACGTCACCGGCCCCGGCCTGGCCCGCGGGTACCTCGACCGGCCGGGACTCACCGCCGAGCGCTTCCTCGCCTGCCCGTTCGGGGCGGTCGGCGAGCGGATGTACCGCACCGGAGACCTGGTGCGCCGGCGTGCCGACGGGGAGCTGGAGTACGTCGGCCGCGCCGACGACCAGGTGAAGGTCCGTGGCTTCCGGATCGAACTCGGCGAGATCGAGGCGGCCCTGGCGGGGCACTCCGCCGTCGCGCAGTCCGCGGTCCTGGCCCAGGACGACCGGCTCGTCGGCTACGTCACGGCTCGTCCGGACACGACCGTCCGTCCGGCGGAGTTGGCGGCGTACCTGCGCGAGCGCCTGCCGGACTACCTGGTGCCGTCGGCGTTCGTGGTGCTGGAGGTGCTGCCGCTGACGCCGAACGGGAAGCTGGACCGGGCCGCGCTGCCCGCGCCCGAGGCCGTGACCACGGCTGTGGGTCGGGCCCCGCGCACCCCGCAGGAGCAGGTCCTGTGCGAGCTGTTCGCCGAGGTGCTGGGTCGCCCGCAGGTCGGGATCGACGACGACTTCTTCGACCTCGGCGGGCACTCGCTGCTCGCCACCCGGCTGGCCGCCAGGGTGCGTTCGGTGCTCGGCGCGGAGCTGGGGCTGCGCGCGCTGTTCCAGGAGCCCACGGTGGCGGGTCTGGCCGGGGCGTTGATGGAGGCCGGCAACGCCCGCCCGGCGCTGACCGCGCGGGAGCGGCCGCAGGCCGTGCCGCTGTCCTTCGCCCAGCGCCGGCTCTGGTTCCTGCACCGCATGGACGGTGCGGCCGCGACCTACCACATCCCGCTGGCGCTCCAGCTGACCGGGACGCTCGACCGGGCGGCGCTGGACGAGGCGCTGGCCGATGTGGTGGCCCGGCACGAGAGCCTGCGGACGGTGTTCCCGGAGGTGGGCGGCGTCCCGTGCCAGCGGGTCCTGGACCCGGCCGAGGCCCGGCCCCGGGCCGGGTTGACCGAGGTCTCGCTGGCCGAACTGCACCACCGGCTCGCCGAGTTCGCCCGGCAGCCCTTCGACCTGGCGGCGGAGCCGCCGCTGCGGGCGGAGCTGTTCGCGGTGGCGCCGGACGAGCACGTGCTGCTGCTGGTGATGCACCACATCGCCGGTGACGGCTGGTCGACCGGCCCGCTGGCCCGCGACCTGGCCGAGGCGTACGCCGCCCGGAGCGAGGGCCGTGCGCCGAGTCGGTCGAACCTGCCGGTGCAGTACGCCGACTACACGCTGTGGCAGCGCGAGCTGCTCGGCGACGCCGCCGACCCGCAGAGCCGGTTCGCCGAGCAGCTCGGCTACTGGAAGCGCCAGCTGTCCGACCTGCCGGAGCTGCTCCGGCTGCCCGCCGACCGGCCGCGGCCGGCCGTCGCGGGCTGGCACGGGGACCACGTCGGCCTGGAGCTGAGCCCCGAACTGCACGCCGCTCTGACCGAGCTGGCGCGGAACACCGGCACCAGTCTGTTCATGGTGCTGCAGGCGGCGCTGGCGGCGCTGTACACGCGGCTGGGTGCGGGGACGGACATCCCGATCGGCAGTCCGATCGCCGGTCGCACGGACGAGGGGCTGGACGACCTGGTCGGGTTCTTCGTGAACACGCTGGTGCTGCGTACCGACACCAGCGGTGATCCGAGCTTCGCCGAGCTGCTCGGGCGGGTGCGGGAGACGGCGCTGTCCGCGTACGCGCACCAGGACGTGCCGTTCGAGCACCTGGTGGAGGCGCTGAACCCGTCCCGCTCGCTGTCCCACCACCCCCTGTTCCAGACCGTCCTGGCCGTGCAGAACGCGCCGATGGGCCGGTTCTCGCTGCCGGGCCTGGACGTCACCACCTACGCGGTCGCGACCGGAACCGCCAAGTTCGACCTCGGCCTGAGCATGGTCGAACAGTTCGGCCCGGACGGGAACCCGGCCGGGATCGTCGGCGCGGTCGAGTACGCCACCGACCTGTTCGACCGCTCGACGGTCGAAGCCCTGGTGCGGCGCTGGACGCTCCTGCTGGAGGCGGTCACCGCCGACCCGGACCGGTCGATCGGTCGGATCGACCTCCTCGACGTCGACGAGCGGCACCGGCTGCTGGAGAAGGGCAACGCGACAGCCCGGGACGTGGGCGCCGTCCCGGTGCCGCAGGCCTTCGCGGCGCAGGTGGCGGCGACGCCGGACGCGGTCGCCCTCGTCCGCGGCGACGTCGAGTTGACGTACCGGGAGTTGAACGCTCAGGCGAACCGGTTCGCTCACGCGCTGATCGCTCAGGGGGTGGGCCCGGAGCGGGTGGTGGCGGTGGCCCTGCCGCGGTCGGTGGAGTCGGTGGTGGCGGTCCTGGGCGTGTTGAAGGCCGGGGCGGCGTACCTGCCGGTGGATCCGGTGTACCCGCAGGCGCGGATCGACTTCATGTTGGAGGATGCCCGCCCGGCGGTGGTGGTCGACGACCCGTCCATGGTGTCCGAGGGCGACTGGCCGGACACCGACCCGCAGGTCGCCCTCGACGTCCGGCACCCGGCGTACGTGATCTACACCTCGGGCTCGACCGGCCGCCCCAAGGGTGTCGTGGTCGGCCACGGCGGTGTGGCGAGCCTGGTCGCCGCCCAGATCGAGCGGTTCGCGATCGAACCCGGCAGCAGGGTGCTCCAGTTCGCCTCGCCCAGCTTCGACGCCTCGGTGTCGGAGATCTACACCGCGCTGCTGCGCGGCGCGGCCCTGGTGCTGCCCCCGGCGGCGGACCCGGTGGCCGCGCTGACCGACCCGGGCCTGGCGGCCACCCACGCGACCGTGCCGCCGTCCGTCCTGGCCGCCGTGCCGGAAGGCTCGGTGGCGGTGTCGACACTGGTCGTGGCGGGGGAGGCCTGCCCGCCGGAGCTGGTGGCCCGGTGGGCGCCGGGCCGGCGGATGATCAACGCGTACGGTCCGACCGAGACGACGGTGTGCGCGACCATGAGCGACCCGCTGTCCCCGGGGGCGGGCGTACCGCCGATCGGCCGACCGATCACCAACGCCCGGGTGTACGTCCTGGACGACCGGCTGCGACCGGTGCCGCCCGGCGTTCCCGGCGAGCTCTACGTCGCGGGCGCGGGCCTCGCACGCGGGTACCTGAACCGGCCGGGCCTGACGGCCGGGCGGTTCGTCGCCTGCCCGTTCGGCCCAGCCGGTGCTCAGATGTACCGCACCGGTGACCTGGTGCGCTGGCTCGGCGACGGGCAGCTGGAGTACGTCGGCCGTGCGGACGACCAGGTGAAGGTACGCGGCTTCCGGGTCGAGCCGGGCGAGGTCGAGGCCGCGTTGGCCGAGCACCCGGCCGTCGCCCGGGTCGCGGTCCTCGCCCAGGACGACCGGCTCATCGGCTACGTCGTCCCGCGCCAGGACGCTGCCCGGGACGGCGCGTTGGAGGCGGACCACGTGGGCGAGTGGCAGGACATCTACGACGCCCTGCCCATCGCCCCGGAGGAAGCGGCCTTCGGGCAGAACTTCGTGGGCTGGAACAGCAGTTACGACGCGAGCCCGATCCCGGTCGAGCAGATGCGGGAGTGGCGGGACGCGACCGTGGCCCGCATCCTGGCCCTGCGCCCGCGCCGGGTGCTGGAGGTCGGCGTCGGCACCGGTCTGCTGCTCTCGCAGGTCGCGCCGCACTGCGAGACGTACTGGGCGACCGACTTCTCCGCCACCGCGATCGAGGCGCTCACCGCCCAGGTGGCCGGGCAGGAGGACCTGGCCGGGCGCGTGGTGCTGCAGACCCGGCCGGCGCACGACACCGACGGGCTGCCGGCCGGGGAGTTCGACACCATCGTGATCAACTCGGTGGTGCAGTACTTCCCGTCCGCCGACTACCTCGCCGACGTGATCGGGAAGCTGATGCGCCTGCTCGCCCCTGGCGGCGCGCTCTTCGTCGGTGACGTCCGCAACCTGCGGCTGCTGCGTCCGCTGGCCACCGCCGTCCAACTGCACCGGACCGGCGACGACGCCGACCTCGCGGCGGTGCGACGCGCGGTGGAGCAGGCCGTCCGGGTGGAGAAGGAGCTCCTGGTCGACCCGGACTTCTTCACCGCCCTGCGGGAGCACGGTGCGGACATCGGCGCGGTGGCTGTGGAGGTCAAGCGCGGCCGCCACCACAACGAGCTGACCCGCTACCGCTACGACGTGACGCTGCACAAGCCCCCGCTCGCCCTGGCGGCCCCGAGCCGGCCTGTCGAGCTGCGATGGGGGCGGCAGGTCGCCGGCCTGGCCGGGCTGCGCGAGCTGCTCGCCCGGCCGTCCGGCGGCGTGCTGCGGATCACGGGGGTGCCGAACCGCCGCGTGGCGCGGGAGGCCGCCCTGGCCCGCGCCGTGCAGAACGGGGACGGCTCGCTCGCCGAGCTGCTGGAACGGCTGCACGCCCCGGAGGACGGCGACCTCCCCGACCCGGAGGACTTTCACGCCCTCGGGCGGGAGTTCGACCGCGCGGTGGCCGTCACCTGGTCGGCCACCGAGGCGGACGCCGTGGACGTCGTCTTCACCGACCCCCGGGCGCTCCACGGCTCCCCGGTCGAGGCGTACCGGCCGGCCCGGGCCACGGGATCGTCGCTGTCCTCGCTGACCAACCGCCCGACCGGCAACCGGGGCGCCGGCGCCCTCCTGGGCGAACTCCGCGACTGGCTGCGGGACCGGCTGCCCGACTACCTGGTCCCCTCGGCGTTCGTGGCGCTGGAGGCGCTGCCGCTGACGGCCAATGGCAAGCTCGACCGCCGTGCGCTGCCCGCACCGGACCTCGGCCCGGTCGCGGCCGGACGGGCGCCGCGCACCCCGCAGGAGCAGCTCCTCGCCGAGCTGTTCGCCGAGGTGCTCGGCCTGGCCCAGGTCGGCGTCGACGACAGCTTCTTCGACCTGGGCGGGCACTCCCTGCTGGCGACCCGCCTGGCCTCCCGGGTCCGGGCGGTCCTCGGCGCGGAGCTGGAGGTCCGGACGCTGTTCGAGACCCCGACCGTGGCCGGGCTGGCCGCCAGCCTGGAGGGCTCCGGAGCTGCGCGGCCCGCACTGACCGCCCAGGCCCGCCCCGACCGGGTGCCGCTCTCCTTCGCCCAGCGCCGCCTGTGGTTCCTGCACCGGATGGACGGGCCGAGCGCCACCTACAACATGCCGCTCGCGCTCAGCCTGACCGGCGAACTGGACCGCCCGGCCCTGCACGCCGCGCTCGCGGACGTGGTCGCCCGGCACGAGAGCCTGCGGACGGTCTTCCGCGAGATCGACGGCGTGCCGTACCAGGTCGTGCTGAGCGCCGCTCAGGCGCGCCCCGCACTGCCGGTGATGGAGATCGACGAGAGCGCACTGGCCGAACGGCTGGCGGAGACGGCCCGGCGCGGCTTCGACCTGGCCGCGGAGCCGCCCGTCCGGGCGGAGCTGTACGCGCTCGCCCCCGACCGGCACGCGCTGCTGGTCGTGGTGCACCACATCGCCGCCGACGGCTGGTCGATGGGCCCGCTCTCCGGTGACCTCGCCGCGGCCTACGCGGCCCGCTGCCGGGGCGAGGCCCCGCCGTGGTCCCCGCTGCCGGTGCAGTACGCCGACTACAGCGCCTGGCAGCGCGACCTGCTCGGGGACGCCGCCGACCCGGACAGCCTGTTCGCCCGCCAACTCGCCTACTGGAAGGACGAGCTGGCCGGCGTCCCGCAACAACTGCAGCTGCCCGCCGACCGGCCCCGGCCGCCGGTGGCCTCCCAGCGCGGCGACCGGGTCGTGGTCCGGCTGGACGCCGACCTGCACCAGGCCCTGCGGGATGTGGCCGCCGCGCGCGGCGCTAGCATGTTCATGGTGCTCCAGGCCGGACTCGCCGCCCTGCTCACCCGGCTCGGCGCCGGCACGGACATCCCCATCGGCAGCCCGATCGCCGGCCGCACCGACCAGGCGCTGGACGAGCTCGTCGGCTTCTTCGTCAACACCCTGGTGCTGCGCACCGACACGACCGGCGACCCCGGCTTCGCCGAACTGCTCGGCCGGGTCCGGCAGAAGGCGCTCAGCGCGTACGACCACCAGGACGTGCCGTTCGAGTACCTGGTCGAGGTGGTCAACCCCGCGCGGTCGCTGGCCCACCACCCGCTGTTCCAGGTCATGCTGGCCCTGCAGAACGCGCCGCTCGGCGAGTTCGCCCTGCCCGGCCTGGAGACCGGCCACCTGGAGGCGCCGACCGGGACCTCCCGGGTCGACCTGACCTTCAGCCTGGCCGAGCAGTTCCGCCCGGACGGCACCGCCGACGGCCTGGTCGGCGCCGTGGAGTACGCCACCGACCTGTTCGACGCGCCCACCGTGGAGCTGCTGTTCGAGCGCTGGGCCCGCCTGCTGCGCGCGGCCGTCGCCGACCCGGACCGGCCGATCAGCCGGATCGACCTGATGTCCGGCGCGGAACGCCACCGCCTGCTGCACGGCTTCAACGACACGGCCGCACCGCTGTCCACAGCCTCGCTGCCGGAGCTGTTCACCCGCCAGGTGCGGGCCACCCCGGACGCGGTCGCGGTCGTGGCCGGCGGCACCGAGCTGACCTACGCGGAACTCGACCGGCGGGCCGACCGCCTGGCCGGGGCACTGATCCGCCAGGGCGTACGGCCGGAGACGCCGGTCGCGGTCATGCTGCCCCGCTCGGCGGAGCTGGTCGTGGCGATCCTGGCGATCATCAAGGCCGGCGGCGCCTACGTGCCGCTGGACTCGCGCTTCCCCTCCTCCCGCATCGACCTGATCATGCGGGAGAGCGGAGCCGCCCTGGTGCTCACCACGGAGGTGCTCGCCGCACTGGTGCGGTCCGAGGCCGCCGATCCGTCCGACGTCGAAGTCCCCTGCGAACCCGGGCAGTTGGCGTACATCATGTACACCTCCGGCTCGACCGGCCGACCGAAGGGCGTGGCCGTCACCCACCGCGACGTGGCGGGCCTCGCCCTGTCCCCCGAATGGCGGGGCGGTGGACACGAGCGGGTGCTGATGCACTCCCCGACGGCCTTCGACCTCTCCACCTACGAGCTCTGGGTGCCGCTGCTCAACGGCGGCCGGGTCGTCGTCGCCCCGCCGGAGCAGCTCGACCTCGACCTGCTCCAGCACACGATCGCCACCCACGGCGTGACCGGACTCTGGCTGACCGCCGGCCTGTTCCGGCTGGTCGCCGAGGAACGCCCGGGCCTGCTCGCCGGAGTGCGCGAGGTGTGGACCGGCGGCGACGTGGTCTCCCCGGCCGCCGTCGCCCGGGTGCTGGCGGCCTGCCCCGGCATCGAGGTGGTCAACGGCTACGGGCCCACCGAGGCCACCACCCTGGCCACCCGCCACCCGGTGGGCGACCTCCCCGAGAACGCCGCGACCGTGCCGATCGGCCGGCCGATGGCGAACATGCGCGCCTACGTGCTCGACGACCGGCTGCAACCGGTGCCCACCGGCATGGTCGGCGAGCTGTACCTCGCGGGAACGGGCGTGGCCCGCGGCTACTTCGGCCGCCCCGGCCTGACGGCGGAGCGATTCACGACCGACCCGTACGGGCCGTCCGGCAGCCGGATGTACCGCACCGGCGACCTCGCGTCGTGGCGGACCGACGGCACGCTGGACTTCGCCGGACGCGCCGACCACCAGGTCAAGCTGCGCGGCCTGCGGATCGAGCCCGGCGAGATCGAGGCCGTCCTGGCGGCCTGCCCCGACATCGCCCAGGCCGCCGTGGTCGCCCGCGAGGACCGGCCGGGCGACAAACGCCTGGTCGCCTACCTGGTGCCCGCCCCCGAGGGCGCGCCCGAAACGGCGGAACTGTCCGCCCGGCTGCGCCGCGACCTGCCCGACTACATGGTGCCGGCGGCGTTCGTCACCGTGGACGCGCTGCCGCTGACCGCCAACGGCAAGCTCGACCGGGCCGCCCTGCCCGCCCCCGAGTACGGAGCCTCGGACGCCGGACGCGGCCCCCGGACGCCGCAGGAGCAGCTGCTGTGCGGTCTCGTCGCCGAGGTCCTCGGCCGGGAGCAGGTGAGCATCGACGACAACTTCTTCGACCTGGGCGGGCACTCGCTGCTGGCCGCCCGCCTGGCCTCCCGCGTCCGCGAGACCCTCGGCCTGGAGCTGGGGCTGCGGATGCTGTTCGAGGCACCGACCGTGGCCGGTCTCACCGAGCGCCTGGCCATGAACGACCCGGCCGACGCGCTGGATGTCCTGCTGCCGCTGCGCTCGACCGGGACCGGCACACCGCTGTTCTGCGTCCACCCCGGCGGCGGCATCAGCTGGTCGTACAGCGGGCTGCTGAACCACCTCGGCCCGCAGCACCCGGTCTACGCGCTCCAGGCGCGCGGCCTCGGCCGGCCCGAACCCCTGCCGGCCTCCTACGAGGAGATGGCGGCCGACTACGCCGACCACGTCCAGAAGATCCAGCCCGAGGGCCCGTACCTGCTCCTCGGCTGGTCCGCCGGCGGGCTGATCGCCCACGCGCTCGCCTGCGAACTGCAGGCGCGCGGCGAACGGACCGCACTGCTGGCGATCCTCGACGCCTACCCGGTGAAGGACGTGCGCTTCGAGGAAGAGCCCGTACCCACCGTCCGGGACGTGCTCGTCGGCGTGCTCGACGTCGACCCGGCCGAGCTGGGCGACCGGGAGATCACCTACGCCGAGGTCGCCGAGGTCCTGAACCGGCGCGGCAGCGCGCTGGCCGGCCTGAACGAGCGACAGATCGAGGTGATCGTCCAGATCATGATCAACAACGCGAAGCTGGCGGTCGACTTCGTCCCCGGCCGGTACGACGGGGACCTGCTGCTGTTCAACTCCACGATCGACCGGGCCGAGGACAACGCGGGGCCCGCAATCTGGCGCCCGTACGTCGCCGGCCGGATCGAATCCCACGAGATCACCACCCGGCACGACCAGATGACCCAAGCCGGCTCGCTCGCCCAGATCGGACCGATCCTGGCCGCCAGGATCGCCGGGGCCACCGGCGACGCCCACGACTCCGAGGCCACCGGTGACACCGGTGCCGCCACCCTTTCCCACCAGGAGGACTGACCCATGACCAACCCCTTCGACGACCAGGACGGCACCTTCCTCGTGCTCGTCAACGACGAGAACCAGCACTCGCTCTGGCCCCAGTTCGCGGACGTCCCGGCCGGCTGGACCGTCGCCCACGGCCCCGACACCAACGCCGCCTGCCTGGAGTACGTCGAGAAGTCCTGGACCGACATGCGGCCCAGGAGCCTCGCCGACGCCATGGACTCCCAGCGGTAGCGCGGCCCGTAGTGAATCCGACCGACACCACGGACGAGGCCCGCCCCGCGGCGGGCCTCGCCCCGCCCCACGACTTCGCCGCGGACCTGCTCACCCCCGAGGCCCGGCGGGACCCGTACCCGTTCTACGCCCGCATGCGGCGTGAGAGCCCCGTCCACCGCAGCGCCCAGGGCATCTGGTACCTCACCCGGTACACCGACGTCGAGGCGGCCCTGAGCGACCTGCGGCTGTCCAACGACCGGGACCGGATGACCCGCGCCTACGGAGCGCTCGGCGGCGACCTCAAGGCCTTCAGCCGGCTCACCGACCGACTCGGCCGGGTGATGACCAACACCGACCCGCCCGACCACGCCCGGCTGCGCAAGCTCGCCAACCGCGCGTTCACCGCCCGGCGCGTCGAGGCCCTGCGCGACGGCGTCCAGCGCATCGTCGACCGGCTCATCGACGAGGCGCTCGCGGCGGGCCCGGCCATGGACCTGATCGAGGCGGTCGCCTCCCCACTGCCGATGTCCGTCGTCTGTGAGCTCTTCGGCATTCCGGACGAGGACCGCCCGCAGGTCAAGACCTGGTTCCGCCGCTTCGGCCGGCTGGGCGAGGACATCGACAAGTCCGAGGAGGCGATCGGGCAGTACGAGGAGTACCTGTCCGGGCTCATCCGGCAGCGCCGGCGCGAACCGGGCGACGACCTCATCAGCGCCCTGGTCGCCACCCAGGCGCAGGACGACCGGCTCACCGACTCCGAACTGCTGTCCACCTGCTTCGTCCTGATCACCGCCGGCGACGAGACCACCACCCACCTGATCAGCAACGGCACGCTCGCCCTGCTGCGCCACCCGGACCAACTGGCCCGGCTGCGCGCGGACCCGCACCTGATCCGCGACGCCGTCGAGGAACTGGCCCGCTACGACACGGTCACCCAGGCGATCGTCCGGGTCGTCGCGCAGGACCTGGAGATCGGCGGACGGACGCTGCGGGAGGGCGAGTTGGCGTACCTGTTCCTCGGCGCGACCAACCGCGACCCCGAACGCTTCGAGGACCCCGACCGGCTCGACCTGACCCGCCCCGGCAACCGCCACCTGAGCTTCGGCCACGGACCGCACTTCTGCCTCGGCGGCCCACTGGCCAAACTCCAGGCCGAGGTCGCCATCGGCACGCTGGTGCGCTGGCTGCCCGGACTGCGGCTCGCCGCCGGGGCGGAGCTGGACTGGCGGCCCAACCCGCTGCAACGGCGGTTGTGCACCCTCCCCCTCACCTACTGACCATGAACCACGACGAAGGAGAACCGACGATGGCCCGAGAGTTCGAGGTCCGCCGGGAACAGGACCTGCCCGCCACGCCCGAACAGGTCTGGGACGCGGTCGCCACCGGCGCCGGCAACCTCGGCTGGCTGTACCCGATGGAGGTCGAGCCGCGCGTCGGCGGAAAGGCCACCCGGGGCGACGCCACCGTCGTGGCCTGGGAGCCGCCGCGGCACTTCGCCGTCCGCGCGACCCAGGACGGCGGGTTCTCCAACACGCTCAGCTACCACATCGAGCCGGCCGACGGCGGAACGAGCCACCTGCGGATGGGAATCCACTGGGTGCACACGGGCGTCGTCGACGAGGCCTGGAGGTGGGACGCCAAGTCGGACGCGGCCGAGAAGCACGTCGACTTCTACCAGCACGGCCTCGCCGAGTACCTCCGGCACTTCGCCGGCCGCCCCGCTACCTACGTCAAGGCCCAGCAGCCCGAACCCACCGCCGACCCGGCCGACTTCGCCGCCCTGCGCCGCCGCCTCGGCCTCCCCACCGACGCAACCGTCGGCGACCGGCTCACACTCCGCGCCCCCGGCCAGGAGCACGACCCCGAGGAGGTGGTCGTCGACTGGATCAGCACCGACTTCCTCGGCCTGCGCGGCCCGGACGCGCTCTACCGCTTCTTCAACGGCAGCACCTGGAACGTGCCGACCTGGCTCGGCCACCACCTGTTCGGCGCGGACACCGACGAGCAGCGGGCCACCGAGGCATGGACCGCCTGGCTCAACGACACCCATGCCCAGGAGCGTTGATGGAAACCTCCACAGAAACCCTGCTCTACGCCGCCGAACTCGTCGAGGAGAACGGCACCTACAGGCTCGTCGTCCAGGACGTGCGGCGGGACACCGTCCAGACCACCCCGGTCCCCAAATCCATGGTGGACAAGCTCCCGACCTTCCTCGCGGCGCTCGCCTCCAGACTCAACTCCGCACCCTCGCGCAGCCGTTGGTAGCCGTAGGACAGTCGGCCACCGAGCTCTCACCCGGCAGGAGGAGCCCCTGCGCCTGCCCCTGTCCGGCCGCAGGGCGCGCTCGGCGGTGGCCCACGCGGTCGCCCTGCGGCTTGACGGCCGAGGCCTCACGCCCACCCGGCTCCTGGTCTCCGGCCGCGGCGCGCCGCACCGAGCCGCACGCCGGCGACGACGAGACGCTGATCGCGGACGTCCGGCAAACCAGTCGGCCTCGGGACAGCGGCCTACGACGACCCGGAGCTGCGCTCGCTCACCCTCCCGGAGCCGCGCGTCGACCACCGGCTCATCGAGGCGTACCTCCCCGGCAGGCGGATCCCCTGTGCACGCCCATCACCGCGTACGCGGGGGAGATGGACCCCGACCGCCCGCCGGACGGCATCCGCGTCCGGTGCCGGGGAGTGGCTTCGCGAAGGGGGTGGGTGCGCCAGCGGTTGCCGGCCGTCCACCTCCTGGTCCTGGGAGCCGCCTGATCCTAGGAGCGGCGCACCGGGGAAGAGCCGTCCTGCCGCCGGTGCGCGATCGGGCACATGCTGGCAGCAGCGGCCGCCGCACCACGCGGCCGTCGACATCGCGAAGGGGCAGCACATGACTCACCCGTCCACGCCGGCCGTCCCGAGGGTGGTCCTGATCACCGGGGCCAGCAGCGGCATCGGCGAGGCCACCGCCAGACGGCTCGCCGCCGCGGGCCACCACGTGGTTCTCGGGGCACGGCGCACCGACCGCCTCGCTGCCCTCGCCGAAGACATCGGGGCCCGGGCGGGCAGCGCCTTCCCGCATGCCCTGGACGTGACCGATCCGGCGAGCGTCCGGTCCTTCGTCGCGGCCGCGCAGGAGCGGTACGGGCGCGTCGACGTCCTGGTCAACAACGCCGGGGTGATGCCGCTGTCGCGTCTGGACGCGCTGCGGGTCGACGAGTGGAACCGCATGATCGACGTGAACCTGCGCGGGGTCCTGTACGGCATCGCCGCCGTCCTGCCGGTCATGCGGGCCCAGCGCAGCGGGCACGTCGTGAACATCTCCTCCGTCTCCGGGCTGAGGGTCGACCCGACCGCGGCCGTCTACAGCGCCACCAAGCACGCCGTCCGCGCCCTGTCCGAGGGCCTGCGCCAGGAGAGCCGGGAGCTGCGGGTCACCGTGATCAGTCCGGGCCTGACCCGGAGCGAGCTGACCGGGTCCATCGCCGACACGGGCGTCAAGGAGGCGGTGGAGGAGCAGATGGGCATCGCGATCCCGGCTGCCGCGATCGGCGAGGCCGTCCTCTACGCCATCACCCAGCCGGCCGAGGTGGACGTCAACGAACTCGTCGTCCGGCCCACGGCCCAGGGATGAGCGCACGCACACGCGTCCCGTAGGAAGAGGGGGCAACCAGGTCTGAGCCGTCTCCGGCCGCCGGGAACAGGCGCTCGGGCGCCACCCGGCCCGGCGGGCGCAGGATCCACGCTCCCCTCACCCGCACGCCCTGCTCGCGCGCGACGCCGGCACCGGGCCCGCCCCGGTTCCCTACCGCCGGGTGATGGGGCGTACCGACAGCAACTCGCCAGTCTGGCCGGAAAGATGGTTCCGGGTCGGCCGAACTTTCGATCTTTCGGACAAGCAGGCGATCAAGGTCTTGATCTACTGCCCGGATCACCCCTAGATTGCGGTGCAATGTCACACTGAACCGACCGACACGGCGTGCCTGGGGGACCGGTGCCGGACACTGCACAGCAAGTACCGCACCAGACCACCGAGAAGCTGCCCCGGGTGTTCTACCGGCTGGCGCTGGGCGACGCCCTGTCCACGTACGGGAGCCAGCTCGACCTGGTGGCGCTCAGCCTGTTCGCGTACGAGGCGGCCGGGAACGCGCTCGGCACGGCCGGGTACCTGATCATCCGACTGGCCGGTGGCCTCGTCGGCGGGCTGGTCTCCGGGCGCCTGGTGGCCCGGACCGACCGGCGGCGGCTGATGACGGGCTGCGCGCTGGCCCAGGCACTGGCCCTGGTCGTGGTGGCCTTCGCCCCGGTCTCCGCGCGCATCCCGGTGCTCTACTCGCTCGCGCCGGTCTTCGGCGGCGCGGCCGCGGTGTGCGCCGTCGCGCTGCGGACCAGCATCCCGGAGATGGTCGGCTCCGAGCGCCGGGCCCGCGCCAACAGCCTGATGGCCAGCTGCCGTTCGGCCGCCATGGTGCTCGGCTTCGCCTCCGCCGGCGTGGTGGTGGCCTGGGCCGGGTTCCGCGCGGCGCTGCTCATCGACGCGTCCAGCTTCCTGGTGTTCGCGGCGGTGGTGGTCCGGCTGCCGCTGCGCACCCGGGCCGAGCCCGTCGAGCAGCCCGCCGCGGACCCCGCCGATGCCGCGGACCCCGCCGGTGCCGCCGGGGGGACGAAGCGGCGCGGGAGCCGGTGGCAGGCGCTGATCGTCCTGCGGGCCGCCCCGGTGGTCGGCGCGATGGCGGCGATCCGGCTGCTGGACGCCTTCGGCTCGGCCGCGCACAACATCAGCCTGCCGGTCTTCGCCAACCAGCACTCTCCCGGCAACCCGGCCGCGCTGCTGGGCATGTTCTGGGCCACCTGGGCGGTGGGCAACCTCGGCGCCCAGCAACTGGTCTCCCGGCTCCTGCTGCGCCGGGGCATCGAACCGGGCGAGCGCGCCTTCGCCCTGGGCACCTGTCTGATGTCCGGCTGTTTCATCCTGGTCTTCACCGGGTTGCCGACCCCGCTGTTCCTGCTGGTGGCGATCGGCGCCGGGCTCGGCGACGGCTTCACCGAGATCTCGTACACCACCCGGATCCAGGCCCTCGCCGACGAACGGCGCGGCCAGGCCTTCGGGTTGCTGACCTCCGCCGAGAACGTCGGCATGGGCACCGGGATGCTGCTGAGCGGATCACTGCTGGCGCTGCTCAGCCCGCTGACCGTGGTCGGCGTCTCGCACGCCGTCCCGATCGTGCTGGCGCTCGGCTTCCTGGTCCTGGTCGCCCGGTCCCGCAAGCGCTGACCCCCACCCCGCCGTAGTCACCCCACCCCACCCCGTCGCAAGCACCGCGCCACCGGATCCGCCGGCGCCCACCGGGCCGCAGGCACCACCCGATCCGCTCACCCTCCGCACCCCGGGGCGGCCGTACCCGCGCCCCGGCACCGATCCGAAAGGTGCCGTACTTGACGAGCTCCACCGGTCCCGACCGCGCCCGGCTGCGTGCCCTGGAGGCCCGGCTGCTGCTGCGTCCCGAGGTCGCCGACTGCGCGCTGCTGCCGGTCGAGCGCGCCGACGGCCGCCGCGGGCTGCTGGCCCACCTGGTGCCCGCCGCCGACACCGACACCGTCGCGCTGCGCCGCCGGGCCACCGCAGCCCTGCTGGACGCCGACCCGAGCGCCGAGGTGCACCTCCTGGACGGCATCGTCCGCACCTCGGAGGGCGAGCCCGACCGCGCCGCACTGGCGGCCGCCGCCGCCCGGCCGCCCGCCGAGCCCGGTCCCGCCCTGCGTCACCTGCGCGAACTCACCGCGCAATGGCGGCCGTTCGGCGACGCCGGGGCGGCGACGGGCCCCGCCCCGGACGGCCCGACGGCCGCCCCCGAGGGCGCCGGGACGGAGGCGGTCGGCGCCCCGCTGCCCGACCCGGCGCCGGACGCGCCCCGGACGCTGCCCGAGGCGCTGCTGCGCGCCGCCGAGCGGCACCCCGGGCGCGGCCTGCACCTGGTCCGGGCCGACGGCGGGGCGACCCGGCTGACCTACCGCCGGCTGCTGGAACAGGCCCGGGAGACCCTCGCCCTGCTGACCTCCGCCGGGCTGCGGGCGGGCGACCGGGTGATCCTCCAAGTCCCCGACCCGGAACGCTACTTCCCCACCCTGTGGGCCTGCCTGCTGGGCGGGGTGCAGCCGGTCACGGTGGCTCGCCCGCCGGCCTACGACGAGCGCAACCCCGTACTGGAGAAGCTCTGGCACGCCTGGCAGACCCTGGAGGAGCCGCCGGTACTCGCCTGCGGCCCGGCCGTGGCGGGCCTGGCACGGCTCGGGGAGCTCTACCCGGCGCCCGGGCTGCGGGTCATCGCGGTCGACCACCGGCCCGCCGATACCGGTGCCGCCACCGTCACCGGCCCCGCGCTCGACACCATCGGCGTGCCAGGCGCCGAGCACGCCCCGGACCCCGGCGACGTCGCGATCCTCCAGCTGTCCTCCGGCAGCACCGGCCGGTCCAAGGCGGTGCAGATCACCCACCGCGGCATCCTGGAGTACGTGGCCGGAGCCACCTCCCAGGGCAGCTCGCCCGAGGACGTCACCGTCAACTGGCTGCCGCTGGACCACGTCGCCGGGCTGCTGATGTTCCACCTGCGGGACGTTGCGCTGGCCGCCGACCAGGTGCAGGTGCCCACCGAACTGGTGCTCGCCGACCCGCTGGTCTGGCTGGACACGCTGGAGCGCTACCGGGGCGCCCACTCCTGGTCGCCCAACTTCGGCTTCCGGCTGGTCGCCGAGGCGGTCCGGGCCGCCGGCCCCGGCCGGCACTGGGACCTCTCCGCGCTCAAGTCGCTGATCAACGCCGGGGAGCAGTGCACCGAGGCGGTGCTGGACGAATTCCTCGCCGCCACCGGGCCGTTCGGCGTTCGCGCGGACCACGTCCTGCTCGGCTGGGGCATGGCCGAGACCTGCACCGTGATCACCTACAAGCGCTACCACGAGGACGGCGCCCGCCGCCTGGTGCGCACCGACTCGCTGACCGGACGGCTGGAGCCCGCCGACCCGGCCTCGCGCGAGCGCGGCACCGGCTTCCTCAGCATGGGGCGTCCCGCGCCCGGCACCCGGATGCGGGTGGCGGGCGAGGACGGCCGGGCCCTGCCCGAGCACTGGGTCGGCCGGCTCCAGGTCAACTCCGGCCGGGTGACCCCCGGTTACCTGAACAACCCGGCCGCCGACCGGGAGTCCTTCGTCGGCGAGGGCTGGTTCGACACCGGGGACCTGGCCTTCCTGGCCGACGGAGAGGTGGTGCTCACCGGCCGTCGCAAGGAGATCATCATCGTCAACGGGGTGCACTACTTCTGCCACGAGCTGGAGGACGTGGTCGCGTCCGTGGCGGGGGTGCGCTCCGGGCACGTCGCCGCCTTCGGGGTCCCGGACGAACGCACCGGCACCGAGCAACTGGTGATCGCCTACGTGCCGAACGACCCGGACGCCCCCGCACCGCCCGTGGCCGCCGAGGTCCGGCAGCTGCTGGCCGCCCGCCGACAGCCCGCCCCCGCCCTGGTGCTGCCGGTGCCGCCGTCGGAGTTCCCGCGCACCACCAGCGGCAAGATCCAGCGCACCGCGCTGCGCCGACGGCTGCTCGACGGCGAACTCGACGAGCACCTCGTGGCCCTGGACCTGGCGGAGGCCAACTCCCGGACCCTGCCGGACTGCGTGCGCCGACTCGTCTGGGAACCCCGCCCGGTACCGGAGACCCCCGCGGCCCGGGCGGCCCCGGTCGACGGGGCCCCGCAGGGACCGACCCTGCTGCTCGGCCCGGCCGGCCCCGGCACCCTCGCCGAGGAGCTGAGCGCCGCCCTGCCGCAGGCCGTGGTGGTGGACGGGCCGCCGACCACCGACCCGGGGGAGTGGCTGCGGGCCCTCGGCGAGGAGCGCCCCCGGCGGGTGGTGCACCTGTGGGGCGCGGTGTCCGATGGCGCGGTGTCCGAGGACGCGCTGCGGCCCTCGGACGCCGCCGCGCGGGACGAAGCGCTGCTCGCCCTGCTGCGGGCCCTGGCCGATCGGCCGCCGACCGGCGAGCTGGTCACCGTCAGTGCCGGACTGCACGCCGTGCTGCCCGGTGAACTCCCGGACCCCCGTGCGGCGTTGACGGCGGCACTGACCGCCGGAGCCCGGGCCGAGCAACTGGTGCCGGCCGCCCGGCACATCGACCTGCCGACGGGCGTACCGGCCGCCGAGCAGGCCGCCGCACTGCTCGCCCTGCTGGCCGAGCCCCGGCCGGAACCGGAGTGCGCCTGGCGCGAGGGCCGCCCGTGGGTGCCCCGGCTGGGACCGGTCGGGCCCATGACAGGGCCCGCCACCGGGAACGCCACTGGGAACGCCGCCGAGCCCGCCACTGGGAACGCCGCCGAGCCCGCCGCCGAGCCCGGCACCGAGCCCGGCACCGAGCCCGGCACCGGGAACGACACCAGGAACGACACGGGGAACGACTCCGGGCCCGCCACCGAGAGCGAGCCCCAGGGCTGCTCACTGCTCACTCCCGGCGCCCGCTACCTGGTCACCGGCGGCCTCGGCGGGATCGCCGCCGAGCTGCTGCCCGGCCTGCTGCGCGACCACGGCTCCCGGCTGCTCGTGATCGGCCGTACCGACCTGGACGCGCCGACCGCCGAGGCGGCCGAGCGCCGCGCCGCGCTGCACCGGCTGTCCTCCTACGGCGGCCGGATCGACTACCGCCGCGCCGACGTGACGGACCCCGAGCAGCTGGCGGCGGTGGTCGCCGAGGCCGAACGGGACTGGCAGGCGCCGCTGGACGGCGTGCTCCACCTGGCCGGCAACTACCGGATCGCGCTGCTCGCCGACACCGGCCCCGACGCCTGGCGCGAGGCGGTGCGCGCCAAGACGGTCGGTACGGACCACCTCGTCGAGCTGGTCCGGCAGCGGCCCGGTGCCCAGTTCGTCGGCTTCTCCTCGATGGTCGGCTTCCAGGAGGCCGTCGGCTCCACGGCGTACGCCGCCGCCAACCGCTACCTGGAGAGCGCCGTCGAGCGGCTGCACCGGGAGACCGGGGCCCCGGCCTGGACGATCTCCTGGGGCCTGTGGAGCGGGATCGGCATGAACCGCGCCACCGACCACGAGCAGGCCGCCGCCGACCGGGGCATCGCCGTGCTGAGCGCCGCGCACGGCCGCCGGCTCGCCTCGCTGCTGCTGGCCGCCGCCCCGGGCCGCTGGTACGCGGGGCCGGACCCGAGCGCCCCCGCCGCGCGCCGCCGCCTGCTGGCCACCGCGCCGCGACCGGTCCCCGAGGCGCCGGCCGGCCGGCCGGCCGGCGAGCGGGCCCCGCAGCGGGCCACCGAGCCGCCCGCAGCCGTACCGTCCGCCGCCACCGGGCCCGCCGGCCCCGTCCACCCCGCCACCCCTGCCACCGCCGAGCTGCGCCGGGCCGTCCTGGACGCCTTCGAGGCCGTCCTCGACACCCCGCTCGACCCGGGCCGCCCGCTCGCCGAACTCGGCATCGGATCGCTGCAGTTGATGCGGGTGCACGGCGCGCTCAGCGCCGCCCTCCCGGCACCCCCGGCGCCCACCGAGCTGTTCCGCCACCCCACCGTGGACGCCCTGATCGCGCATCTGGCCGAAGCGCCCACCGCGCCCACGGCCGCCACCACGGCCGCCACCACGGCCGCCGCCACCGCCGCCACCGCGCCCGGTGCCCGGGACGGCGGCCCGGACGGCGGCGACCGCCGAGTGGCCATCGTCGGCCTGGCCCTGCGCTTCCCCGGCGCCGACACCCCCGAGCAGTACTGGCGCAACATCGTCGACGGCGTCCGCAGCACCACCCGCTTCACCGAGGACGAACTGGCGGCGGCCGGCCTGCGCCCGGGGGAGTACCGCCACCCCGACTTCGTCCCGGTGACCGGGGCGCTGCCCGACACCGACCGCTTCGACGCCGAGGCCTTCGGCATCAGCGGCACCGAGGCGGCGCTGATGGACCCCCAGCAGCGCCTGCTGCTGGAGATCTGCCGCCAGGCCCTGGAGGACGGCGGCTACGACGCCCCCGACCCGCGCCGCCGGGTCGGGGTCTTCGCCGGCACCGGGATGACCCTGTACGCGCTGCGCAACTACTACCAGCACGCCCTGGCCGCCACCGCCGACCCGGCCGAGCCGGTGGCCGCGCTGCAGACCGCGATCGGCAACCAGGCCGACTTCGCCGCCACCCGGGTCGCCTACCGGCTGGGCCTGACCGGGCCGGCGATCGGCGTGCAGACCGCCTGCTCCACCTCGCTGGTCGCGGTGCACCTGGCGGTGCAGTCGCTGCTGGCGGGCGACTGCGACCTGGCCCTGGCCGGGGCCGCCGCCCTGCACATCCCGCAGGCCGCCGGTTACCGCTACGAGGAGGGGTCGATCCTCTCCCCGGACGGCGCCTGCCGGGCCTTCGACGCGGCGGCCGGCGGCACCGTCGGCGGCAACGGCGTCGCGGCCGTCCTGCTCAAGCGCCTGGACCGGGCGCTGGCGGACGGCGACACCGTGCACGGCGTGATCCTCGGCTCGGCCGTCAACAACGACGGCGGGCGCAAGGTCGGCTACACCGCGCCCAGCGTGGACGGGCAGGCGGCGGTGGTCGGCCGGGCCCTGGACCTGGCCGGGGTGCCGGCCGAGAGCGTCGGCTACATCGAGGCGCACGGCACCGGCACCCCGCTCGGCGACCCGATCGAGTTCCGGGCGCTGGCCCAGGCGTTCCGCGCCCGGACCGAGGCCGCCGACTTCTGCTCGCTCGGCTCGGTGAAGCCCAACATCGGCCACCTGGACACCTGCGCGGGAATGGCGGGGCTGATCAAGGCCCTGCTGGTGCTGCGGCACGGCACGATCCCGCCGTTGGTCAACTTCAGCCGCCCCAACCCCGCGCTGGAGCTCGCCGGAAGTCCGTTCCGGCTCTCCGCCGAGCGCCGGGACTGGCCGCCCGGCCCCACCCCGCGCCGGGCCGGGGTCAGCGCGCTGGGCGTCGGCGGCACCAACGCCCACCTGGTGCTGGAGGAGGCGCCGGAGGCCGCGCCCGGCACCGCCGACCCGTGGCCCGCCCCGACCGTGCTGCCGCTGTCCGCCCGCACCGAGCAGGGTCTGACCGCCCTGGCCGGCCTGCTCCGCGACCGGCTGGCCGCCGGGCCCGCCCCCGCCCCCGGCGACCTGCCGCTCACCCTCGGCGGCGGCCGCCGTGCGCTGCGCCACCGCCTCGCCGTCACCGGCGCCGACCCCGACGAAATACGCCGGGGCCTGGAGGCCCACCTGGCGGGCCGCACCTCGGGCGTCACACCCGTTCACCGCGAGGCCCGGCGCGGCGACGTGCAGCCGGTGCTGCTCTTCACCGGCCAGGGCGCCCAGTACCGGGGCATGGCCGCTGAACTCCACCGCGCCTTCCCGGTCTTCCGGGCCGTGCTGGACGAGTGCGACCGGCTGCACCGCGAGGCCTGGGGCGAGCCGTTGCTGCCGCTGCTGCTCGACGCCGTGCCCGAGGGCGCCGACGACGGCTGGACCACCGAGGCGGCGCAGCCCGCGTTGTTCGCCCTCCAGGCGGCCTACCTGCGGCTCTGGCAGGAGCTCGGGATCCGCCCGGCCGCGGTCGCCGGGCACAGCGCCGGCGAGTACGCGGCCTTCCACGCGGCGGGCGCGCTCGACCTCGCCGACGGGATGTTCCTCACCGCGCTGCGCGGCCGGCTGATGCACCGGGCGACCGCGCCCGGCGCCATGACGGCGGTGATGGCCGGCCCGGAGCGGCTCACCGGACTCGGCGACTGGCTGCCCGGGGTGGAGCTGGCGGTGGTCAACGGCGCCGGCCAGTGCGTGCTGGCCGGCCCGCCGCGCGAGATCGCGGCAGCAGAGGCCGTGCTGGCCGCCGACGGCGTGACCACCGAGCGGCTCGCCACCGACCGGGCGTTCCACTCCCGCCTGCTCGACCCGGTGCTCGACCCGTTCCGCGCGCAGCTCGCCCGGCTGCGCCTGCGGCCGCTGGCCGTACCGCTGGTGAGCAACCTGGGTGGCGAGGTGCTGGCCCCCGGCACCGTGCCCACGCCCGACTACTTCGTTCGGCAGACCCGGGAGACCGCGCGCTTCGACCTGGTCCTGGCCGCTCTGGACGGGCAGGGCCACGAGCTCTTCCTGGAGCTCGGCCCGCACCCGACGCTCACCGGCATGGGCCGCCGGGAGCTGCCGCACCGCCACTTCGTGGCCGGCGCCCGGCGCGGCGCACCGCCGGAGCGGCAGTTCGACGCCGCGGCCGCCGCGGTGTGGTCCCACGGCGTCCCGCTCGACTGGGCGCGCTTCGCCGCCGCCCGCGACTGGCCGGACGGCCCGGCCAGCCGCGTCCCCCTGCCGACCACCGTCTTCCAGCGCCGCCGCCACTGGTTCACCGCCCCCGACCGGCCGACCACCGAGGACTCCGCCATGCACCAGGCACCGCCGCCCCAGCAGACCGCTCCGCCGTCGGCCGTACCCGGGGCCGTATCGACGCCAGGCCCGGTGCCCGTCGTATCGGCACCCGCCGCAGTGACGCCCGCAGCGAGCCCCGAGCAACTGGCCGAGGAGGCCGTGCTGCGCCAGGTGCTGGAGCAGACGGCCCGCCAGCTCGGCCACGACGAGGGGTCGGTCGGAGCCGACGAGCCCTTCTTCGACCTCGGCGCCGACTCGCTCTCGATGATCAACATGATCCGGGACCTGGAGCGGACCTTCCGGGTGCGGGTCTCGATGCGCGAGCTGTTCGAGGCGGCGGACACCCCGGCCCGGCTGGCCGGGCTGATCGCCGGCCGGCTGGAGCCCGCCGTCCGGGACGCGCTGGCGCCGACCGCCGGGCCCGAGCCGATAGCGGCTCCGGCTCAGGCACCGGCCCCTGCCTCCGTCCCGGCAGCGGCCCCAGCACCGGCATCGGCGCCGGCGCCCCAGGTGGTCGCGGCGGCCGCCGTCCCCGCGCCGCTCGCTCCGCCCGTCGACCTCGCTCCGCCCGTCCCGCCCGTCCCGCCCGTCCCGCTCGCCCCGCCCGCGCCTGTGGTACCGGCCGCGTTCGCCCCGGTGGCCGACGGCACCGGCCTGATCGAGCGCCAGCTCGCCCTGCTCGGCCAGTTCTCCGACCTGATGCGCGACCAGCTCGGCCTGCTGGCCGGGACCGGGGCGGCGCCGCCCGCGCTCCCCCTGGTCGCCACCCCCGCCACCCTGCCGCCCGCCGTCGCCCCCGTCGCCACGCCGGCCGCCGCCCCGACCCCCGCAGTCGCCGCCGCACCCGCGCCCGCACCCGCGCCGGCCACCCCGCAGGTGCACGGCCCCCGGGTGACCGTCTCCCGGGAGTCCGGCATGGCCTCCGGCGGCCTGACCGAGCAGCAGCGCGCCCACGTGAACGAGCTGGTCGCCCGCTTCACCGCCCGGACCGCCGCCTCCAAGGCGGTCACCCGCCGCCACCGGCGTACCCTCGCCGACAGCCGCGCCGTGGTCGGCTTCCGCTCCGCGACCAAGGAGATGCTCTACCCGCTCGCCGCCCGCCGGGCCCGGGGCTCCCGCCTGGAGGACCTCGACGGCAACGCGTACGTCGACATCACCATGGGCTTCGGCGTCCTGCTCTTCGGCCACGACCCGGAGTTCGTCTCCGAGGCCGTCCGCGAGCACCTGGCCGGCGGACTGCGGCTGGGCCCGCGCGGTCCGGAGACCGGTGAGGCCGCCGAGCTGCTGGCCGAGCTGACCGGCACCGAGCGGGTCGCGTTCGCCAACTCCGGCACCGAGGCGAACGCCGGGGCGATCCGGCTGGCCCGCGCGTACACCGGCCGGGACAAGATCGTCATGTTCGAGGGCTCCTACCACGGCCACTTCGACCACACGCTGGGCCGGACCGTGGGCCGCGGCGCCGACCGGGAGACCGTCCCGGTGTCGACCGGTATCCCCGGCAGCGCGGTCGCCGACCTGGTGGTGCTGCGGTACGGCGATCCGGAGAGCCTCCAGGTGATCGAGGAGCTCGGCGACCGGATCGCCGCCGTGCTGGTCGAGCCGGTGCAGAGCCGCCACCCGGGGCGCCAGCCGGTCGAGTTCGTCCGCTCGCTGCGCGAGCTGACCGCCCGCCGCGGCATCGTGCTGGTCTTCGACCAGATGCTCACCGGCTTCCGGCCCCACCTGCGCGGCGCCGAGGGCTTCTGGGGCGTGACCCCGGACGTCTCCACCTACGGCAAGGTGCTCGGCGGCGGCTACCCGATCGGCGCGATCGCCGGGCGCGCCGACATCCTGGACGGCATCGACGGCGGCCACTGGGACTACGGGGACGACAGCTACCCGCCCAAGGACACCACCTTCTTCGGCGGCACCTACATCCAGCACCCGCTGGCGATGACCGCGGCGGGAGCCGTGCTGCGCCACCTCAAGGAGGCCGGCCCCGGCCTCCAGGAGCGGCTGAACGCCCGCACCGACGAGCTGGCCGCGACCCTCAACGGGTTCTTCGAGGAGGAGGAGTTCCCGCTGCGGCTGGCCCACTTCGGCTCGCTGTTCCGGTTCGAGCCGCGGGCCGACATGGAGCTGCTCTTCCCGCAGTTGCTCACCCGCGGGGTCTACGTGTGGGAGTGGCGCAACTTCTTCCTCTCCACCGCCCACACCGACGGCGACCTGGAGTTCGTGGCCGACGCGGTCCGCGACTCGCTGCGCGACCTGCGGCGCGGCGGCTTCTTCCCGGCCTCGCCCGGGGTCCGGCTCCCCGCCCCGCGCCCGGCGGCCGCGCTGCCGGAGCCCGCGGCGGACGACCGCACCGGCACCGGCAGCACGGGCACCGGCCGCACCGGCACCGGCACTGGCACCGGCCGCACCGAGCCCGCCGGGACGCCGTACCACCCGGTCAGCGACCCGCAGCGCCCGGTGGACTTCAGCCTCTACTTCTTCGGCGACTACCCCCAGGACTCCCCGGAGGACGAGAAGTACCGCATCGTCCTGGAGAGCGCCCGGTTCGCCGACCGGCACGACTTCCACGCCGTCTGGCTGCCGGAGCGCCACTTCCACTCCTTCGGCGGGATCTTCCCCAACCCCTCGGTGCTGGCCGCCGCGCTGGCCCGGGAGACCACCCGGATCCGCATCAACGCGGGCTGCGCGGTGCTGCCGCTGCACCACCCCGTCCGGGTGGCCGAGGAGTGGTCGGTGGTCGACAACCTCTCCGGCGGCCGGGTCGGCCTGGGCTGTGCCAGCGGCTGGCACCCCAACGACTTCCTGTTCTTCCCCGAGAACTACGGCGGCCACAAGGAGCTGATGCACCGGCAGATCGACACCGTCCGGGCGCTGTGGCGCGGCGAGCCCTACCGGGGCCGCAACGGCAAGGGGGAGCCGATCGAGGTGACCCTGCACCCGCGCCCGTTGCAGGAGCAGCCGCCCATGTTCACCGCGATCGTCGGCAACCCGGACAGCTTCCGCGAGGCCGCCCGGCACGACCTGGGCATCATCACCAACCTGATGACCCAGGACGTCGCCCAGCTCGCCGAGAACGTCGCGCTGTACCGGCGCACCCGGGCCGAGCACGGTCTCGACCCGGAGGCCGGCCGGGTGGTCGTGCTGGTCCACACCTACCTGGGCACCGACCTCGCCACCGCCCGCGAGCAGGCGTACCGCCCGTTCTGCCACTACCTGCGCTCCTCGCTCTCGCTGTTCGGGCAGATGGCCAACAGCCTCGGCCTGACCCTGGACTTCGAGAACACCCCCGAGGAGGACCTGGAGTTCGTCCTGGAGCGCGCCTACGAGCGGTACTGCGCCTCCCGCGCGCTGATCGGCACCCCGGAGAGCGTGCGGTCCGTGCTGGCCGAGCTGCGGGCGGCCGGCGCGGACGAGATCGCCTGCTTCGTGGACTTCGGGCTCGCCCCCGACCTGGTGGCGTCCGGCCTGCCGCAGATCGACGCCCTGCGCCGCTCCGCCCAGCGCGGTGCCCCGCTGTCCTACGCGCAGCAGCGGATGTGGTTCCTGCACCGGATGCTGCCCGACGCCGGGCAGTACAACGAGGTCAAGGCCATCGAACTGGACGGCCCGCTCGACCCGGCCGCGCTCGACGCCGCGCTGCGCGCGCTGGTCGAACGGCACGTCGGGCTGCGTACCGTCTTCCGGGAGCAGGACGGCGAACCGTTCCAGCAGGTGCTCGCGGCGCCGCAGGGCCCGGTGCTGGAGCGGGTCGCCGCCGACGGGCCGGCGCAGGAGGCGGTGGCCGCGCTGGTCGCCGCCGAGGGCGTCCACCGCTTCGACCTGGCCGAGGGCCCGCTGTTCCGGGCCCGGCTGCTGGAGACGGGGCCCGACCGGCAGGTCCTGGTGCTGTCGATGCACCACATCGTGATCGACACCCTGTCCACCGTGGTGATCACCCGGGAACTGGGCGAGCTGTACCGGGCCGCCCGGGAGCAGCGGCCCGCCCGGCTGCCGGTGCTCACCACCACCCCGGCCGCCGAAGCCGCCCGGGAGCGGGCCGCGGTGGCCGCCGGGGCGTACGACGAGAGCCTCGCGTACTGGCGCAAGGTGCTCGGCGGCGACCTGCCGGTGCTGGCCCTGCCGACCGACCGGCCGCGCCCGGCGGTACCGGACGGCCGGGGCCGCGCCCACGTCCGCCACCTGCCCGCGGAACTCTCCGCCGGCCTGCGGGACTTGGCCCGCAGCCGCCGCTCGACCCTGTTCATGGTGCTGCTGACCGCCTTCGCCGGGGTGCTCCAGCGCTACAGCGGCCAGGACGAGGTGGTGCTGGGCACCCCGGTGGCCAACCGGACCGAGGGCACCGAGGACCTGATCGGCTTCTTCGTCAACACACTGGCGCTGCGGCTGGACCTGTCCGGGGAGCCGGACTTCGCCGAGGCGCTGGACCGGGTCCGCTCCAGCGCGCTGGATGCCTACGAGCACCAGCAACTGCCCTTCGAGGTCCTGGTGCAGGAGCTGAACCCGCAGCGGGACACCAGCCGCAACCCGCTCTTCCAGGTCCTGGTCGAGTTCGAGAACCACGCGGTGTTCGAACTGGACCTGCCCGGGGTGACGGCCCGTCCGCTGGACCAGGTGGTGGACCGCTCCGCCTTCGACCTGTCGCTCTTCCTCACCAACCTGCCGGACGGCATCCGCTGCCACGTCGAGTACGCCGAGACCCTGTTCGACCGGGCCACGGTGGACCGGCTGTTCGACGCCTTCGAGCGGCTGCTCACCGCCGCCGTCGCCGACCCGGCCCGACCGCTCGCCGAGCTGACGGCCACCCCGGCCGACCCGGCCCTGGAACGCGGGCCCGAGGCGCAGCGGGCGCCCGCGCACCCGCTGGCGGCGGTGGCCGCCGTCGCGGCCGCCCGCCCGGACGCCGTCGCGGTGGTGGCCGCCGACGGCACCGGGACCGACTACCGGACGCTGCACGCCCGGGCCGGCGAGCTGGCCGGCCGGCTGCTGGCCGCCGGGGTGCGGGAGGGCAGCCGGGTGGGCGTGCTGCTGCCGCGCTCGGTGGACCAGGTGGCCGCGCTGCTGGCCGTGCTGCGGCTGGGCGCCGTCCACGTGCCGATCGACCCGGTGCAGGGCCCGGAGCGCTGCCGGCTGATCGCCGCGGACAGCGCACCGGCCGTGCTGCTCACCGCCTCGGACACGGACCTGATGGGCCTCTCCCTGCCGACCGTCCGCACGGACGCCGGGGCCGACACCGACACCGACACCGGGGCCGACACCGGGCCCGGGGCGGGCGCCGCCGCCGAACTGCCGCCGCTGCCCGCCCCCTCGGCGCAGGCCCCCGCGTACCTGCTGTTCACCTCCGGCTCCACCGGCCGCCCCAAGGGCGTGCTGATGCACACCCTCGGCCTGGCCGCGCTGGTGACCTGGAACGTCGCCGAGCACCCGGCCGCCCGCACACTGCAGTACGCCTCCTGCGGGTTCGACGTCAGCGTCCAGGAGGTGCTGACCACGCTGGCCGGCGGCGGCACCCTGCTGCTCATCGAGGAGGAGACCCGCTACGACGTGACGGCGCTGGCCGCCGTGGTCCGCGCCACCCGGGCCGAGCGGCTGCACCTGCCGTACACCCCGCTGGCCGCGCTGGTCGACGCCCTCGGCGACGAACCGGTGCCCCACCTGCGCGAACTGATCACGGGCGGCGAGCAGTTGCTGCTCACCCCCGGGCTGCGGGCCTTCCTGGCCCGCAACCCCGGCTGCCGGCTGGTGAACCACTACGGCCCCACCGAGACCCACGCCGTCACGGCCGGCGAGATCGCCCCGGACGGACCGGACCACGCGGCGATCGGCCGCCCGGTGCCGGGCACCCGCATCCTGCTGCTGGACGCCGCCGGGCGCCCCGTCCCGCCCGGGGCCGTCGGCGAGATCCACGTGGTCAGCGTCCAGGTCGGGCTCGGCTACCCCGGCCGGGAGCCGGAGAGCGCCGCCGCCTTCACCGACACCCCGGACGGCCGCCGCTACCGCACCGGCGACCTCGGACGCTGGCGGCCGGACGCCGTCCTGGAGTACCTCGGCCGGGCCGACCGCCAGGTCAAGGTGCGCGGCTACCGGGTCGAGCCGGGCGAGGTCGAGACCGTGCTGCGGTCCGTCCCGGGCGTGCGCGGCGCGGCGGTGACGGCCCGCCGCACCGAGACGGGCACCACGCTGGCCGGGTACGTGCAGTGCGCGGCCGACGAACTGCCCCGGGTCCGCGACCACCTGGCCGACCTGCTGCCCGAGCACATGGTGCCGGGGCTCTGGGCCGCGGTGGCGGCGCTGCCCTTCACCGCACACGGCAAGCTGGACGCCGCCGCCCTGCCGGAGCCGCTGCCGCTGGGCGCGGGCCGGGCGGCGGCCGCCCCGGCCACCGCACTGGAACACACCGTGCAACGACTGTGGGA
Source organism: Kitasatospora sp. NPDC086801 (assembly GCF_044745805.1). NCBI lineage: Bacteria > Bacillati > Actinomycetota > Actinomycetes > Kitasatosporales > Streptomycetaceae > Kitasatospora > Kitasatospora sp. NPDC086801. Next base: position 17,099 of record NZ_JBIVAX010000007.1, on the reverse strand, counting down.
GGAGGAACTCGGCCGCCCCGCAGGCGTGGAGACCTCCTTCTTCGACCTCGGAGGGCACTCGCTGGCCGCCACCCGGCTGCTGAACCGGGTCCGCGAGGCCACCGGGATCCGGATCGGCGTCCTGGACTTCTTCCGCCGCCCGACCATCCGGGCCATGGCCGCCCAGCGGCCGCAGACCGAGGACCGCCCGGCCCCGGCCTACGAGGAGGGCACGCTGTGACCCCCGCCGCACCCCCCGCCGCGTTCCCCACCGAGGAAGGCTGGGACCGGCTCGTCCACCTGCTCGACGAGCGCGAGATCGTGCTGCGCACCACCGGCGACCGGCTCGGCTACCTGGCCCCGCCCGGCGCGCTCGACGAGGAGGCGACCGGGCTCGTCCGGGCCCACCGGGAACGGCTGCTGGCCACCCTGACCGGCTCCGGCACGGCGCTCGCCGCCGCGCCGGCCGGGGTGGCGCAGCGGCGGATGCACCGCGCGCACGGCCGGGCGGCGGACCCGGCGGTGTGGAACATCACCCAGCGGATCGCCCTGCGCGGGCCGCTGGAGCCCGAGCGGCTGGCCGCCGCGCTGACGGCGCTGACCGGGCGTCACGAGAGCCTGCGCACCCGGTACCGGGACACCGACCTGGGCCTGCTCCAACAGGTGCTGCCGAACGCCCCGGTGGAACTCCCGGTCGCCGACCTGCGCGCGCTCGCGCCCGGGGCCCGGGAGGCGGCGCTCGCCGAGGCCGCCCGGGCCGAGAGCGACCGCCCGTTCGACCTGGCCGCGGCCCCGCTGCTGCGCGCCCGGTTGCTGCGGCCCGCCGACGACGCGTGGGTGCTGCTGCTGACGCTCCACCACATCGCGGTCGACGGCTGGTCGCTGGCCACCCTGCTGGCCGACCTGGGCACGCTGTACCGCCCGGACGGCCGGCTGCCGGAGGACCCCGGCCGGATGACCGACCACGCCTGCTGGGAGCGGACAGTGGTCACCCGGGCCGCCGTCGCCGCAGCCGCCGACCACTGGGCCAAGGCCCTGGACGGCGTTGCGGCGGCGGCGGAGCTGCCCACCGCCCGCCCCCGCCCCGCACAGCGCTCCGGGCAGGGCGGCACGGCCGCCTTCCGCCTCCCGGCAGCACTGGCCGCAGCGGTGGGCCGCTACGCCGCCGGGCGCTCCACCACCGCCTCGGCCGTCCTGCTCGCCGCCTACGCGCGGCTGCTGGGCGAGCTGAGCGGGGCGGCGGAGACCCTGGTGGTGCTCTCCCACGCCAACCGCACCCGGCCGGCCGACGAGCAGGTCGTCGGCCTGCTCACCTTCGGCCTCCCGATCCGGCTGCCCACCCGCCCGGCGGGCGGGTTCGGGGAGTCGGTCGACGCGGCCGCGACGGCGATCGCCACCGCCCTCGACCACGCCACGGTCCCCTTCGGCCTGCTGGTCGAACCGCTGCGCGAACGCGACATCCGGCTGCCGGCTTCGTACCCGCAGGTCATGCTCACCGTGCAGAGCACCCCGCCCGCCGTGCTCGACCTCCCCGGCCTGACCGCCGAGGTCGAGGACGTGCCGGGCCCCTCGGCCCGCTCCGACCTCCTGCTGGTCCTCACCCCGGACGCGGACGGCTACGCGGGCCTGGCCGAGTACGACGCCGACCTGTTCGACCCGGACACGGTGCGGTCCTGGCTGGACGCCCTGGTGGACGGCCTGGCCCGGCAGCTGACGGACCGGCCGGGCTGACCGGGGGCGGCGGCGGCCCCGGCCGAGGGGGCCGCCGCCCGGGGCGCCGCCCGCTTGGAGCGCTGATCCACAGGCCGACGGACAGGCCGACGGACAGGCCGAGGGATGGCCGGTGGTTCCCGACGGGCTTCCAACTGGTGGGCCGGTGCGATCGGAGACCAGGATTTTCCGTGGAAAATCCTCCAAGCACGACGGCAGGCGGTCAGGGTTCGAGGTCCAGGGCGGAAACGCGCGAAACGGCCTACCTCGGAGACGGAGTCGTCCACGAGATCACGCCGAGGAGAATCACCGGCGACCCGCTCACGGACGGCTGTCCTCCCGGGCCCAGGCGCCGACGCCGAGCCGTCCCGTGGTACCCAGGTCGAGTTCCGGGACGACCATCACCGGGGCCGCGTCAGGGGTGGCCCGGACCCGCACGTAGGGGGCGTTCACCGGGCTGCCGGCCTCCACGGTGTTGCGCCACACCAACGCGGACCGGGCACCCTCTCCCGGGCGCAGCACGAGCTCCTGCGGCGGGTCGTCCGCGCCGGTGCCGGTGGCGATCCCGGCACCGCCGGACAGGAGCCGCACCCCGTCGATCGGCCGGTGCTCCACGTCGAGCAACTGCAGCTTCGGGTAGCCGTTGACGGACACCGGGGACGTCCCGCAGTTGCGCAGGTGCAGGCCGACCACGCGCAGGCCCATCGCGGCGTCGCCGTCATCCGCGTACAGCCGCACCCCCGAGGCCGGACACGGGCCGCCCGGCTGCGAGGCCTCGGCGCTGGGGACGCTTCGGACCTTGACGATCTTCACCTGCGGTCCGGCACCCGGCCGCGCCTGCCCGTGCCCGTCCAGCTCGACCCGCCCCTTCGCGGTGGCCCCCGGAGCGAGCCCGGCGACGACCTGCGTCACGTTGTCCAGCACGCCTCCGGCCGCCGAGAGCCGGCTGAACACCGTCGTGACATCGGAGACCTCGTCTCGCTGATTGGTCACCTCGTACTCCGCGCAGGCCGCACCGACCGCCGTGATCCGCACCCCGCCCTGCGCGAGCCCGGGCGACTCCTGCCCGTCGGCGGTCGCCGACGGCGACGGCTTCCCGCACGGCCCGGTACTGCCGGATGCCGCCGGGACCCCGGTCGTCCGGTCTCCGCAGCCCACGAGCAGGGCTGCGGAGAGCGCGACAACCACGACGGCGGCAGCCGGCCGGCGGGCCGTCAGACGATTCCCGACGTTCTCAAACTGATGCATCAGCCGATGCGATCACGCCCCACCCGGAACGGCTGTGAGCTGCGCCACTGCCCACGCAACAGGACCGCAACGATCCGGCAGCCTGCGGTCCTGCGGTCCTGCGGTCCTGCGGTCCTGCGGTCCTGCGGCACGAACCCGATCCACCCGAGCTGACCACCGGCCTACCCGGCGGCGCGCAAGCTCAGACCCCCTACAGCGAGCCGAACCTCTCCAGCAGCTCCCGTCGTCTGCCGATCGCCGGCGTGGGCTGGGGGCGGCCGATGTCGAGCAGGCCCCAGTCGGGGACGCCGCCGGTGAAGATGCGGGTGGCGTCCCGGACGGCCTGGACCTCGGCGTCCAGGACCCCGACGAACACGGTCTTGGTGAGGGTGCGCTGCTGGAAGGCCCGCACGAACGCGGTGGTCATCGGGACCCCGAGGTACGCCGTGGCGGTGCCGTCGGGCCAGGTCGGATCGAGCGCGGCGCCGTCGGGGCCGGCGCACCAGGCGTGCGGGTGCGTCGTGCCGCGGACGGAGGCGTAGCCCTCCACGTAGGCGAAGCCGGTCAGCCGGGCGATGCGCAGCGCGTTCGGGTGGCAGCGTCCGAGCAGGCCGCGGCGGGGTGCGCCCCGGGGCCACGCGGCCGGGACGAACGTCCGGCCCTGGGCGAGGACGACGTTGACGGCCGACAGGGCGCCCGGTTCGGCCCGGGCCTCGATCACGGTCAGGAGGGCGCGTTCGGCGGGGGTCGGCTGGTCGACGGGCACGTTCCCAGTGTGCGCCGGGTCGTGGCAGCCGGCCAGCAGTCCTGGGCCGGACCGGGGATCTCGCGTGGGCGGGGCGCGGTCCGAGTGGCCGCGCCCCCATGGGCCGGCGACCCCCTACGCGTGTGGGTACGTCAGGTCCGTGGTCGCGACGGGCCTGTGGTCGCGACGGAAGGGGTCTTCGCGGACGCCGCGACCGGGCTGCGCGCCCGCCTCGGGCTGCCCGCCGGCGCGCCCTCGGCAGCGGCGGACATCCGGCCGGTCTTCCACGGCTTCAGCCCACTGGTGGTGCCGCGCCCCGAGGACTGGCCGTCCCGGGTCGAAGTGGCCGGCTACTGGTGGCCCGCGCGGCCGGACGGCTGGCAGCCCCCGACCGAACTGGTCGACTTCCTCCAGGCCGGTCCGCCTCCGGTGTTCATCGGGTTCGGCAGCATGGCGCCGGAACAGGGGGAACGGCTCAGCGAGCTGGTGGCCGCAGCGGTGAAGCGGGCAGGCGTGCGCGCGGTGGTGCAGGAGGGGTGGGCCGATCTGGACGTCCGCGGCGACGACGTCCTGGCCATCGGCGACGTCCCGCACGACTGGCTGTTCCCGCGCGCCGCCGCCGTCGTCCACCACGCCGGGGCGGGCACCACCGCAGCCGGCCTGCGGGCCGGAGTGCCCGCCCTGCCCGTACCCGTCATGGCCGACCAGCCGTTCTGGGCGTCCCGGCTGCGCAGGCTGGGAGTCGCCCCCCGGCCCCTGCCGTTCCAGGACCTCACCGCCGAAGCCCTCGGCGACGCGATCACCGCCTGCCTGTCCGAGCCGGCCCACCGCCACCGCGCGGCCGAACTCGCCCGCGGGATCGCCGCAGAGGACGGCGCCGCTTCGCTGCTCGCCCACATCGGCGCACAGGGCCCCGGGTGAACCCGGGGGAGCTCTTCGACCTCCTCCGCCACCGCATCCTCCTCCACCGACCACCACGCCAACGCAATCACCGATTGCGGGACAGAGTCGTTCACTGGACACACCCGAGCGAGCCGGGTATCCGACCGCGGACAAGACGGTGAGCGTCGGGGTGGCGGGGTGCTGTTGCTTCGCCCCGGGGATGCCGGCGACGCCTTCACCGACCGGGCCGGCATTTCGGCGGCGGGTTTTTGAATCGCGACCGGGCCGACGGATGCCGGCGTCCGGAATTGCGCCCCGGCGATTCCCGATCCGGTCTGCCGCCCGGCTTTCGCCGTTCATTTCGCGCGCGCATTCGCATGGCGGAACGCAGGCCGCTCGGGTAGGGGTACCGATCGGGGGACGGCGAGTGACCGCCCCGGCACCTGACGGCCGGGCGGACGCGGACCGTCAAACGGGTGTCCCTGTCACCCTGACGGGTGGTTAGTCCTTGTCGGGGAGCACTGTCGACTCTCGTTCGGACGCGATCGGCTGGACCGATGTGGTCCAGCCGCATACACGAGAGGCGTGATCCGAATGGTGGGCAGGACGAGCGAGGGACGGGAGCCTGCGGTGCCGGCTCCGGCATGGGCCGTCGACCGCGGTGACGGCACCTGGACGGTGGACTGGCAGGTGCCCGGTGCCCGGTGCCACGCGCTACGCGCTACGAGATGCGGCGGGTGCCCGCCTATCCCGAGCGGGACCGCGAGCCGGCCGTCGTGGCCCAGGGCGCCAGCCCCGAGGAGCTCACGTTCACCGTAGGCGTCGGCGCGGGCGTGCTGGTGGTAGTGGCCTTCGGTGCCGGGAGCGAGCTGCCCCTGGCGGTGTCCGCGGTGGGTTTCGGGGAGGCCGACGACAAGGCCGATGTGGGCAAGCACCTGCGGGAATGGGGTGAGTGGTCGAAGCTCCACCCCTACAAGCCCGACGCCAAGACCGCGGTCGGCGACCCGCAGGTCACCACGGTCAAGGGCGTCAAGCGCACCAAGCAGACCTACCGCCTGACGAAGAACCCCGACCAGGTGGTCACGTTCAACCCGAACACGAACACCTGCTTCCCCGGGGCGATCGTCCAGTCCGGCCCCGCCATCGAGCACGGCTACCTCGTGCCCGCGCAGATCGAGGACGCCGACCGGGCGGACCTGGCGGTGACGGTCGACCGGCTGACCGGACGCATACGGGTTTTCCCGTCGTGGTCGACGGCGAGAAGTTCACAGTCCCCGGGTCGGTGAACGGCACCTTCACCCCGGACGGGTCCGGTGACCCCTTCCACATCACCGAGATCGGCTTCGGCGTGACGATTACGGTGGACTGGAACCTCAGTCCCAAGGACCTGGGGTGGTTCAGCGGTAGCCACACCGTCGAGGAAGGCCGTGTCCCCAAGGACGGGAAGCTCTGGCTCAACTACACCGCGACCAGGCAGTAGTAGCCGACCCCAGCCCGCATGGGCCGGGCCTGGGCGGGGACGCGAGAACGTCCCGCCCAGGCCGCGGCCGGCAGTGGTGCCGATGCGTTCACGAGGGTGGACGGGACGAGTCCAGTGGTGGCGTGGGCGCCGTCGCCCGGGTCCTGGCGCCGGCCGAGCCGTACCCGAGGGACTGAATCCGCGGTCACGACGACCGGTCTCGACCGCGGCCAGTCTCTGCAGGGTGGTGCCTGCACGCAGACGCTGCGGGACGACGACAACCTGGGGCGATGCGGTGGTCACTCGGCGGGCCTGACGCGACGCAAGCTGCAAGCCCTCCTCGCACAGGCAGGTCGAGTCCGGGGCCGGTGACGGGAGAGGTCCGGCCCGGGGAGGTGCGCTCGCGGGACGTACTCGGCGTTCGCTGTCCATTGTGGTGACCGGGAGCGGGGTCATCTTCGGTGCCTGGCGGCCCAGATGATGGCGGCGGCGAGGATGAGTGCGGCGTGGGTGTGGCTGTGGTCCGGCCGGTCCGGGGTGTTGGCGATGCGGAGGGTGGGGTCGTTGTCGGCGAGGTTGCGCAGGATGTCGCGTCCCTGTTGGAGGGTGCCGGGGGTGGCGATGATGAGTTCGAGGGCGGTGCGGGCGGCTTGCTGTTCGGAGAGGGTCTCGCGGGCGAGGCCGAAGATGATGGTGCGCAGGTTGTCGGTGAAGACGTCGGTGATGGAGGAACATGCGCGGCCACCGCGCGAAGAGGGAGCCGGGTCGGTCCTGCTCCGCCCGGGTACCGGACTGCGCTTCACCCGCTCCCTGTCCGGTGTCCCACGTCGTCCGGCCGGTGGGCAGAGCCGTCGCGGCCGGTGGTGGACACGAGGCCCGCCGTCCCCGGCAGTGCGCCCGCCACCGGGCCGGACGCGAGCGCGGCCAGGAGGACCTGGACCAGGACCTGATAGGTGCACTCGCCACCGCTCGCGCGTTCCCGGGCCTGGAACCGGCGCCCGTTGCGCATATCGTCGGCCAGCTCCGCCAAGGAGACCCGTCGGCCGGTGAGCGAGTCCGCCAGAAGCCCGTTCTCCTCCCGGATCAGGCGGCGCTCCGCGTCCGTGCCCGTCGACGGACCGGGCACACCACGGCGGTCGTCCCCGTCGCGGTTCTCCGGGTCAGTCACGTACCCGGAGAAGTCTTGGACAGGCGGGTGAGTTCTTCCCGCAGTGCGGCCAGTTCCGCCCGCAGGCCCGCCAACTGCGCCGCCTCGCCCACGGGACGGGCGGGGATGTCGCGGGCGGGTCCGCTCCCCGTGTTCTCCTTCAGCAGGTCGATGATCGCGTCCCGGAGGTTGCACTCCAGCTCCGCCGCGCGCTCGATGAGCTCGCCGACGATCTCCTTGGCGTCGTCGACGAAGGTGCGCAGGGAGCGGATGATGCCGCGTCGCGTCCGGGGCTCACTCATGAGGGGGTGTTCCTCCCTGCTGGGGTGCGAGCACGCGAAAAGGCCTGATCGCCAGCGATCCTCCGGGCCGGTGGCCGAAGGTTCGGACGGAAGGCGTTCAGTTCTCTGAGTGCACGCCAGGACGCACGTCGGCGGCAACCCCGTGTGCGGGGGCTCGGGAGGCAACGAGCCCCGGACGCCCGCGCCGATGGCGCCGTACCCGCGCCCGCTGCCCCGGTCGGGACCGTTTTCCCGCCGCCCCGGCACCCGCGGGAAGTCCGTGGAACGGTGCGGTGCCGCGAAGGCGTCGAGCGGTGCCACCTGGGCGCCCGCACCGCAGGGCGGTGCGAGGGCCGTACCCGGTCCTGGTGGTCGCCGCCGGCTCCGCAGGCCCCCGACAGCGGCCTCGCCGCGGCGCTTCAGGGCGGCCCCGCCCCGCGGGACTGTCCCTGTGGCCGCTGACCTGCGACGTCATGGAGGCAGGCGTGAGGGGAGAGGGGCGAGGGCGCGGACCGGAGGATGCCGTGCTCCGACGTGAGGGCCGCGCGCCGTTCCGGGACGGCCCTTCATCTGTTGGTATAGAGACCGTCGTCGGCCGTTCACCCGAGCGGCCGGCAGGGACCCGACGTGCCCGGCCGACAATCGTCGAGCCGAACCTGTGCCGTGACACCCTCGCCACCCGGGCCCGCCCCAGCGATCACCCTAGGCCCGGTCCGTACGTTGCGCGGCGCCGTGCGGACCGACCGACACCCGCCCCGAGAATCCGGGGACACCGCACCGCGGCCGGCGCGTCCACCAGCCAACGGTGCTGACGCCCGCTCCGGTACGGGTGCCCACGCAGGACCCGTACGGCCACCGCGGCACCGGACGGCCCCGCGCATCACGCAGGTCCGGCCAGGACAGCCTCACCCAGACGAGCCCGTCACCACAACGACCAATGAGGTGCGTTGTGATCCCTTGGACCCCGGCACCGCGAACAGCGCAGGCGACAGCGCCCCGTCTTCCCTACCCCGACGGCTGGTTCGCCCTGGCCGCCAGTCACGAACTGAAAGCGGGGAAGGTCCTCACCCGACGTCTGATGGGCGAGGACGTCGTGCTCTACCGCACCGCCAGCGGCGCGATGCGTGCGGTGCGGCCGTACTGCCCTCATCTGGGGGCCCATCTGGGCCACGGGGCAACGGCGCAGGGGGACAACCTGCGCCCCGACGGTCCTGCGGGAAGAGACACCCGAACCTGCGAAGGACCTCGGGGCGCAGCCCACAACGACCGGCCGCAGCCCCGTGTGCCGCCCGGCCCGAAACCTTTCCTGGGGCGGCCGGGGGACAGGCCCGGCCCGCCGCTTCCTGTCCGAACCTGACGTACCGCCACCCGAAGGCGAGGCCCGGTGTCCGACGAACCCCGTGACTGCGAACGCATCCTGGCGCACAGCGCGCACGCCGTCAGGCCGCTGATCCGCTCCCAGGTCAACCGCCTGCCCCCGCACATCCGGCACCTCGCCGGTCTGCACTTCGGCTGGTGGACCGACGACCGCGTCCACGTCGACCACCCGGGCGAGGGCAAGGCGCTGCGTCCTGCCCTCACGCTCCTGGCCTGCCGGGCCGTCGGCGGTGGCGCGGAGGCCGCCCGTCCCGCGGCCGTGGCCGTGGAACTGATCCACAACGCCAGCCTGTTGCACGACGACATCATCGACCGCGACCGGATGCGTCGCCACCGACCCGCCCTGTGGGCGGCCAAGGGGATCCCGGCGGCGATCCTGGTCGGCGACGCCCTGTTCTTCGCCGCCGTGCAGACCCTCACCCAGGCCCCCCGCGCCGAGTTGACGATCCCCGTCCTCCTGGAAAGCGTCCAGTTGCTGATCGAGGGCGAGTACCTCGACACGCTTCTGGAGACCGGTACCGACGTCAGCGAGGACCGGGCCCTGGCGGTGGCGGTGGGGAAGACCGGCGAGCTCCTCGCCTGCGCCTGCGCCTGCGCGCTGGGCGCCATCGCCGGCGGCGCCGACGCGAAGCGCACGGAGCACCTGCGGGCCTTCGGCCGGCACCTGGGCATCGCCTTCCAGTGCGCCGACGACCTCCTCGGCATCTGGGGCGACGAAAAGAGCACCGGCAAACCCGCGTTGTCGGACCTGCGCCGGCGCAAGGTCTCCCTGCCGGTGGCCGCCGCCATGGCCGGGCACACCCCGCAGGCCGAGGCCCTGCGCGCCCTCTACCGCGCAACGCAGGCCCCCAGCGAGGAGGAATGCCGTCACGCGGCCAAGCTGATCGAACAGAGCGGCGCCAGGGACTGGACCCTGCACCGGGCCCGACGCCACAGCGCCGACGCCCTCCACCGCCTCGCCCTCGCCGAACCCGCACCCCTGCCCGCCGCCGAACTCACTGCCCTCGCCGAGATGATCAGCCACCGCGACCACTGAAGCGGGACTCCACAGCAGGACCGTCCTTGTCGCCGCCGGACCGGTCCTGTCCAAGACCCCGCCATCAGTAACCGGACACCGCCAGGCCGTGAGCCACCGCTCCGCTCTCACCGGGCGCCCTGCCGCCCTCACCCACTCGCCGCCCGCACCCGCCCGCACACCCCAGCCGCCACCAGGGACCGTCCCCAACCCTCTCGCCGGCACCACCTCTCCCGAGACCGGAGGAACAGTCATGGCCCTGACCGATCTGGGGCTTCCCCAACCGCCCCCGTCTGCGCGCACGCCGAAGCGTCGTCGCTCGCGGCAGATCCTGGTCGGCACCGTCCCCTCCCAGGACGACGCCGACGCCCTGCCCGCCATCGTCGCCACGTCGAAGCTGCCCGTCATCGCCGACATCCACTTCCAGCCCCGCTACGTCTTCGCCGCCATCGACGCCGGGTGCGCGGCCGTGCGCGTCAACCCCGGCAACATCCGCAAGTTCGACGACAAGGTCCGCGAGATCGCCCACGCCGCCCGGGCAGCGAACGTACCGATCCGCATCGGCGTCAACGCCGGCTCCCTCGACCCCCGCCTGCTCGCCAAGCACGGCGCCGCCACCCCCCAGGCCCTGGCCGAGTCCGCGCTGTGGGAGTGCTCGCTGTTCGAGGAGCACGGCTTCACCGATCTCAAGATCGCCGTCAAGCACCACGACCCGCTCACCGTCATCGCCGCCAACCGCCTCCTCGCCGCGGCCTGCGACCACCCCCTCCACCTCGGCGTCACCGAAGCCGGCACCACCCTCCAGGGCTCCATCAAATCCGCCGTCGCCTTCGCCGTCCTCCTCACCGAAGGCATCGGCGACACCATCCGCGTCTCCCTCTCCGCCCCACCCGTCGACCAGGTCAAAGCCGGAACGCACATCCTGCAGTCCCTCGGCCTGCGCCCCCGCAAGCTGGAGATCGTCTCCTGCCCCGGCTGCGGCCGCCTCCAAGTCGACATCCACACCCTCGCCCAGCGCGTCGAAGCCGCCTTCGACGACTTCCCCCACCCCCTGCGCGTCGCCGGAGTCATCGTCCTCCTCGTCGTCGTAGGGTTCCTCGGGCGGGGGCGCGAGCACCATCGGCCAGTCGTCGTAGGTCGCGATCAAGTCGTCCAGTGGAATGTCCAGGCCGGTGGTGAAGACGGCGGTCCCCTCGGACAGTCGTACGGACGCATCCGGAGCGGCTGCTGTCTGCGCACGCAGGACCACCACGGCCTCCGGGTCGGCGGCCGACCGGTCGGTGAAGCCGGCGGGGTCCACGCGGACCGCGAGCAACGTGCCCGGGTAGAGGGCGACGGTGACCGCCAGTTGGCCGCCGTCGCGTACGTGCTCGACCCAACCGTCGGTCTGCAACAGGCAGGCCCACCCGTTCACCTCGTGGCAGTAGGTGTCGAGCCGGGCCACGGCGCGCTCCCGGCATCTCCACCCAGCTCGAAGCTGGCACCCTGTGATCCTCGGCGAGCACCGCACCAACGGACCTCGCGGCCCAGGACGCGGCTCGTCAGCTGATCAGAAGCTCAGCCGAATCCAGGTCGGTCAAGGAGTCCCGCCACGCGGGTGGTTGTTGCGTATGAACGGAGTAGCCGTAGGCGCGTTCGCATGCGAATCGGGAACTGAAGGCGTGAGGTGCAACCACACCGAGGACCCCTCGCACGGAAGGAAGCGGGACGTGAGCCCGATCACCGACTCTTTTTCAAAGACCATCAAGGAGTTTCTCGATAACGTCAGGAGGCTGTACAACGACAAAACCAGCGATTTCAAGGACAAGTTCGAGAAGGCGATCGAGGGCGTACAGTTACGCCCGGATGGCACGCCGGACGACGTCTGGAAGGACTGGCGGGGAGCGGATATTGAAACCCTGTGCAGCTTCTTCAAGGAGTGGTACGACTGGGGACTGAAGCAGGGCGTCCACGAGGGGCTGAACTACATCGAGAAGTTCAGTTGGATCAATTACCAAAACCCCGCCGGAATGGAATTCGTGACCAGCGGGTCGGGGCGCGACGTGCTGGCCGACTTCACGAATCTGCAGGGCCTTCAGATGGATGACCCGTCGTCGGCGACCCTCGTCCAGAAGTGGATCAAGGACCTCGGGCCGAAGACGCTGGCCGACTACGAGAAGGGGGACTGGTCGACCTTCAACAAGTTCTTCATCAGGGAACTGGCGCCTGGCGCGCGGCCGATCGACGGCAGGCTCGACCCCAGCGTGGTGGTCGCCCCGACCGACTGCGTCGTCAACATGATCGTCGACGAGCTGACGGATGAGACACCGATCCCGGTCAAGACGGTGACCATGAACGTCCGTCAGCTGCTCGGCGGCTCCAAGTACGCGGAGCACTTCACCCGCGACAAGCAGGGGAAGCCGGGCGGCGGTACGGCCGTCTCGTGCATCCTGATGCCCGACACCTACCACCGGTACCACGCTCCGGTGGGCGGTGAGGTGGTGGAGGCCCGCGACGACATCGGTGGTGTCTACTACGGGATGCGGGACTTCCCCGCGCTGCTCGACAAGGGGAACGTCGGCTACGGCTACGACTACGGCCCGTTCGCCGATTTCCGCCGCGGGTACGTCGTCATCAGGACGCCGTACGTGGATCACGAGGGGAACCCGGACGGCGACGGCTATGTCGCCCTGGTGCCCGTCGGCCTCAACTCGATCGGCTCCGTGAAATTCGTCGAGAAGTTCAGGAACATCACGGGGGACGCGGTCCCGGTCGAGGTGAAGAAGGGCGAGGAGATCGGCTGCTTCCAGTACGGCGGGTCGCTGAACATCCTGCTGTTCGAGAAGGGGCGGTTCCCCGCACTGCAACTGCTCATGGGGCAGCGCATCGGGGTCCTGGAAGAGGTGAAGCGGGCCGAGCGCCTGTTCGAGAACTTCCGCCGCACACAGCCCCGGCGCATTCCGCCGGTTTCCTGACCCAGCCCCCGAACGGAAGGTGAACCATGTCCCGCAGTCCCGTGTACGGGATCCCGGCCAACATCCCCGGCACGCAGGGGATCGACTTCTACCCCGACCCCGAGAAGCACGAGGAAGGCGAAGTCCAGAAGAAGGTCCGCTCCTACGCCGGATACGCGGACGTCGACGGCCCGGGCCCGGCGAAGAGCCATCTGTTCTACTGGTTCTTCGAAAGCCAGACCTGCGACCCCAACGCCGACGCCACGGCGCAGCAGGAGCTGATCGACGCGACGCCGCTGCTGATCTGGCTCAACGGCGGGCCCGGCGCCTCCTCCTTGCTGGGGCTGTTCCTGGAGAACGGGCCCCTGCGCGTCGGCGACGACGCCGCCGGGACCGTGTCGGTGAGCCCCGACACCTGGAACCAGGAAGCGCACGTCGTCTACTGGGACCAGCCCATCGGCACGGGGTACAGCTACTGCGACACCCCGGATACGTACGTCGAGGACGAGGAAACCCTCAGTCAGATGTTCTGGCAGGCCCTGCAGCAGTTCTTCACGACGTACCCGGAGTACGCGAAGTGCCCTCTGTACGTCTGCGGTGAGAGCTATGCGGGCAAGTACGTGCCGGCGATCGCCTTGGAGATCATCGAGCAGAACAAGCGGCAGGACGGGCGCCCCATCGAGCTGAAGGGGATCGCCGTGGGCAACGGCTGGATCAAGCCGGAGCTGTCGGTCCGCGTCATGATCGACAGCGCCTACGCGTCCGGGTTCATCGGCGTGAACCAGAAGAACACCCTGTACGACCGCTACGCCGCGTTCCAGAGCGTCCTGCAAGAAGGGGAGAAGACCCAGGACCGCCAGAAGCTGAAGCAGGCCACCGACCTCGGCAACGGCCTGGTGAACGCCGTCCTGGCCTACGGGGGCAACTTCGACGTCTACGACGTACGGCGCTGGGACGACCTGTCCATGGGAGCGCTGCGCTCGTACCTCAACAGCGCGGACGTCAAGAACGCCCTGCACGTCGACCGGGACTGGCAGTGCCAGGACAACGCCGGCCCGGTGGCCACGGCGCTGAAGTGCGACAACATGGCCGACGCCTCCCCCTTGTACGCCGAGCTCATCAACAAGGGCTGCAAGACCCTCCTCTACACCGGGAACTTCGACACCGCCTGCGGATACCAGAGCACCGAGGAGATCCTGGACGGCATCATGATGGTGTCCAACGACTGGCGCGGAGCCAAGCGGCTGATCTGGAAGCAGGCACAGGGGAACCCGAAGGGCTTCGTCCGCACCCTCAAGAACAAGAGCATCGACGTGACCCAGGTGTCCGTACCCGGCTCCGGACACCAAGTACCGGCCTACCAGCCGCAGATCTGCCGGGAAATGCTCTACAACTGGCTCTTCGAACGTCCCGTCCCCGGCCAGAACCCCGAGAGCGTGGCCCAGAGCATCCTCGACAAGGCCGAGGAGGAGGCTGAACACGAAAAGGGATGAGCGCACCCGTGCGCAGCCGACGAGCCCGCGGGCCGCAACCGGCTGCGCACGGCGCTCTCAGTCCTTCGTCCACCCCCTGCTCCTCCACCCGGGGTGTCCGGCACAGCAGATCCCGCAGCGCCAGCCCGTCCGCATCCTGGAGGTGGAGCAGGGGGCACGGGCTGAGCCGGGGGGACCTCGTACGTGAGGCCGATCGGGCGGAGCAGGCGCGAGTCGTGGAGCTGAACGAAAGCGAGTACCGCTGACCAGCTCTTCCCGGTGAGCCACGGCGGAGCATGATGCCGAGCTTTGCGCGGCATCATGCTCCGCCGATTCCTCTTCCCTGACCGCCAGGGCTCCCGGACCGCCCGGCGGACCAGCGGCATCGTCTTCTTCACGTCCGGCCAGAGGTAGGACGGGTTCGGGGAGGGACGAGGTGTGCACCTTGGGCGGGGCCGTCGACGGTGCGGACGCGGCGGACGGCCCTGGAGGCGGCGAGGGCGCGGGCGACGGACTGGGCCGCGCGGGTGTCCGTGGTCAGGAAGGCGCAGGTGGGGCCGGAGCCGGAGACGATCGAGCCCAGGGCGCCGGCGGCTGCGCCGATGCGGAGGGTGGCGGCGAGTGCGGGGTGGAGGGAGAGGGCTGCCGTTTGGAGGTCGTTGACGAGTGCTGCGCCGAGTGCGGTGGCATCGCCGGTCTTCAGCGCGGCGAGCAGGGCCGGATCGGCGGGAGGTTGCGGCCTGGGGCGGGCGTCGGTGGGGCGCAGGGCGTGGAGGCGGTCGTGTTCCGCGTAGACGGCCGGGGTGGCGAGTTCGCTGTGGGCGAAGGCGAGGACCCAGTGGAGGGGGCCGATGACGGGCAGGTCGGCGAGGATCTCGCCGCGGCCCTGGCCGAGGGCGGCGTGGCCCAGGAGGGCGAAGGGTACGTCGCTGCCCAGTTCGCTGGCGAGGGCGTGGAGTTGGGCAGGGGGCGTCCGGGTGTTCCACAGGGCGTCGCAGGCGAGGAGGGTGGCGGCGGCGTCGGCGCTGCCGCCGGCCATGCCTCCGGCGACGGGGATCCGCTTGGTGATGTGCAGGGCCACTCCGGCGTCGGTCCCGTGGTGTTCGCGGAGGAGCTGTGCGGCGCGTACGGCGAGGTTGGTGGCGTCCGTCGGCACCCGTTGTGCGTCGGTGCCGATGACGGTGACGGCGGTTCGCCCGGGGGCGGCGAGTGTGGCCGTGACGGTGTCGTGGAGTGCGACGGCGAGGAACACGGTGGTGAGTGCGTGGTAGCCGTCGGGGCGGCGGGCGCCTACGGAGAGCTGGACGTTGATCTTTCCCGGCGCCGTCGCGGTGACGCTACGGGGCGTTGGGGGCGTGGCCGTGTTCATGCGGTCGACAGCTCCCTGGCCTGGGCGCGGGCCCAGGTCTCGGCCGTGCGGACGTCCGCCAGGGTGAGGGCGGCGCTGGGGACGGGGCGGGAGGTGGCGTGCAGGACGCGGCGGACGGTGTCCACGATCGCGGTGAACGGGATGCGGCCGGTCAGGAAGAGACGGACGCATTCCTCGTTCGCGGCGTTGAGGACCGCCGGGGCGAGGCCGCCTTCGTCGCCTGCCTGGCGGGCGAGGGAGACGGCGGGGAAGGTCTCGGTGTCCAGCGGGAAGAACTCCCAGGTGGCGGTGGTGGACCAGTCGCAGGCGGGGGCGGCGTCGCGGATCCGGTCGGGCCAGCCGAGGCCGAGCGCGAGCGGGATGCGCATGTCGGGCGGGCTGGCCTGGGCCAGGGTGGAGCCGTCGGCGTACTCGACCATGGAGTGCACGACGGACTGCGGGTGGACGACGACGGCGATGCGCGACAGCGGCACGTCGAAGAGGAGGTGGGCCTCGATGACTTCGAGGCCCTTGTTCATGAGGGTGGCGGAGTTGACGGTGACCAGCGGGCCCATGGTCCAGGTGGGGTGGGCGAGGGCCTGGTCGACCGTCACCCGGTCGAGTCGGCTCCGGGTGTAGCCGCGGAAGGGGCCGCCGCTGGCGGTCAGGATGAGTCGGCGCACCTCGCGGCGCTGGCCGCCGCGCAGGCACTGGAGCAGCGCGGAGTGCTCGGAGTCCACGGGGATCACCTGGCCGGGGCGGGCGAGTCTGCGGACGAGGGGGCCGCCGGCGATCAGGGACTCCTTGTTGGCCAGGACGAGTCGTGCCCCGGATTCCAGGGCGGCCAGCGTGGGGGCGAGTCCGATCGAGCCGCTGATGCCGTTCAGGACGCGGTGGCAGCCGATGGCCGCGACCTGGGTGGCGGCCTCCGGCCCGGCCAGGACGCGGGGCAGCCGCCGCCCGTTCGCCTGGGACTTCAGGGCCAGGCGCAGGGCCGGTGCGGCCTCGCGCCGGGAGGTGGCCACGGTCTCGACACCGAGATCGAGGGCCTGGCGGGCCAGCAGCGGCAGGTTGCGCGTGCCCGCGGCCAGTGCCACGGCGCGCAGGCGGTCGGGGTTGCGTCGGATCACGTCGACGGCTTGGGTGCCGATCGAGCCGGTGGATCCCAGGACGGCTATGTCGCGCCGCCCGAGCGGCGGATCGCCGGGGAGGTGGGTGTCGGCGATGGCCATGGGGGCGTGGGTCCCGGGGACTGCCATGGTTCTTCGTCCTGTCTGTTCGTGCTGTGCCGGGGTGATCGGGTGTGCTTGCTCTTCAGGCGACGGTCCAGGAATCCGTTCCGGTGAGCAGCGTGGTGAGGCAGCCAGTGCCCATCTGCTGTGAAGCAATGGCAAGTTGGCTCGTCATCAGTTCGTCGTAGACGGGCCGTCGGACGTCGCGCAGGACGCCGATCGGGGTGTGGTGGAGGGTGTCGGCGTCGGCGATCCGGGAGAGCGCGAAGGCGGTGGCCGGGTTGGCCGCGTG